>JBAVGP010000022.1:0-10375 GCA_049684955.1 Erysipelotrichaceae bacterium | reverse complement strand
GATCGGAGAACTATCCGAGTAAAACCTGCTGCCATCCCCAAGATACATATAAGTCCGGTAGATATATCTGTAAGTCGTATCAGGCTCGAATCCACGGAAATAATCATGGGTGTTCGTCCTGCTTAATTCGGTGCAACTATTTATGATGTTCGAATTCGCATCGACCGCGCACATTTCTCCGCCTATCGCCCAAGCGTCGTAACTCCAACTCATTTCGATATCGAAGGGAGACCTTGTACGCATGGCCAAGGTATATGTATTCAACCCAGGTCCGCTTGCGTGAATGGGGGAAAACTCCGAAGCGATCGTCCCGCCGTTTTCGGCGTCGGTATAAATATAGCGTGTCTTGTAATAGTATGTCTTTCCAAGAGTGACATTCGTATCATTGAAATATCCGTTCGATACAGTCGCAATCAATTGGTATTCACCATCGACCGCATCGGCGCGATAGAGCTCGGAATTCGTAAGATATCCCCAATTGAGTCTGACTGTGGAAATCGTCTTGTAGGATTTCATCGCCAGCGGTGCGATGTTCGAAGTCTTTATCGTCACAACATTGCTTTCCGGACTGGTATACGTTATCCCGTTGACGGTCAATTGTGAAACCGCGACAAGATGCAATGTCTTGTTGGCGATCATCTGATAATCATAGATATATAAACAGGCCGAATTTTTGCAGACCAAAGTATGGACATTGGTGATCGGATCGACGTCATAAACGAGTATGTCTTCATCATAGGGTTCCGGGTTGTCCCAGTTAAGCCTGATTATCTTTTCAGCATTCTCAATCCCATGTAGTGTCAAAACCGGAGCACCGACGGTTATAAGCATTTTGAAACCGGGATCAGCACTGTAGACCTTCACCCCGTTTACCAAATAATAGCTGCGGATCTTGTAGTCATAAATATCACCCGCAGTCAGTCCGGAATGTGTGAATGTCGTTAAGGCACCTGTATAGATGACGGAATATGTCGTCGAAGGAATTTTTGCTGCTGAAACTTCAAAACCGCTGATCACAGCACCGTTCGCTGTCCATTCGAAGGTATTCGAAGTCAAAGTGCGTGCGGATAGAATAAAGGTATTCGGCGCTCCCGGTAATGCTTTGAATGACGCGATATTCGAGAAGGCCGAATAGTATTTTATTGCGCCGACATATCCATACGCACGGACTTTATAGAAGTAAGTGACGCCTAAAGTAAAGGGGTAATCGGAATAGTAGTTATAACCTGTCAACTTAAGCAACACATAAGTGCCATTCAAAGTCGTAGAACGGTAGATCTCATATCCTTCCACTCCCTCGATCTTGGTGAAGTTTAATGTCGTATTTTTGATATCGAGCACAGGGGTAGGCAATATTGCTTTCAGACTCGCAACTGTACTATAAGGACCGAAAATTTTCACACCATCCAACCAGAGGTATGCGCGAATCCGATAGAAATATGAAGTATTGTAGGTTAACGCATGATCTGATGCAGTTGTTTCGTAACCCGGTACTTCGGATACAAGAATGGAATAGATACCGGTTGCGCTTGCAGATCGGCTCAACTCATATCCGCCGACATCCAGAGGTTTATCCCAAGAAATTATTGCGCTGCTGGCTGAGAAGGGAGTCACTTTGAGGTTTGTCGGTGCAGCCGGTAAAGGTTGGGCTTTGACACTCGTTGCGACACTGAGGGCTTCTTGGGTCTCACTTAATTTTTTAATCGCGATGACTTTGTAGTTGTAGTACGAACCGACAATCAGTCCGCTTTGTATATATGATGTCGTCGACTGATCACTGAGTAATACGTCCCCTTCACTCGTGATCGCATAGATTCGATAAACTGTTGCGCCGGCGATCGCAGACCAGGTTAAATTTACTGAGGTGGCGGAAGGATAAGTAATGTTGACAATTGGCTGTGAAGGTACCGGAATGCTGGATATGACCAGACTTTCATTTCCGTAATACTTGACTGAAGCGTATAACGTGTAAGCCCGCACTTTCGTATAAGCAGGCGCGTTGGTCGCAAACCCGCTGAGGAGTGCGGTTGTACCGGTGGTCGTGACGGATAAGAAAAAGCCGCTATCAGGAAGAGTCGAAGAATATACCTCATAACCGCTAGCCCCTGCGACGATCGCCCACGATACTTTGATGCTGTCGTGACCAGCGGATACGGCGCTTAAACCTATCGCGGTACCGGGTAACGGACGGGCCGTCGCCACGACCGAATAAGGGGAGTAATATTTCACGGTCCCGACCAAACGGGCGGAACGGATGCGGTAGAAATAGGGGGTGGCGGTAACGAGTCCTGTATTGGTGTAAGTTGCCGCAGTAACCTCGCCCAAAACCGTGAATATTCCGGTTGCGGTCGTCGAACGCGAGATTTCATAACTTGTCGCCCCCAAGACAGACGCCCAACTCAACTTGATCGATGTGCTGGATGCGGATTCCGCGGTCACAGTCGGTGCCGCGACATTGGCTTTGTAAGTCAATACCACAGTGTAATTCCCATAAACCGTCGTACTATCAACAAGCCTATAAGCACGTAGTTTGTAGTAATAACTTGTATTGAAGATCAATCCGGTATTGAGATACGTCGTCGCCGTCGTATTCGTTAATAAGGTATAAACACCGGACACAGTCGCGGAGCGGTAGACTTCGAAACCGCTTGCGCCATCGATCGGCTGCCAATTCAACTGGATCGACGAATATTGGATCGCCGCTGAGATGACAGGGGTTAAGGGAATGGCTTTTGTCGTGATCATCATGTCAGCACTATAGACTTTTGCTTCGCTAACCAATCGATACGAACGGACTTTGAAGGAATGATCGACACCGCAGATGACATCACTCATCGTATAGGATAAGGCGGCATTGTCCTGTACCAGGACATAAGCATCGCCTTCGAGATGTTCGACTTCATATCCGTTCGCACCCGTTACGGCCGGCCAAGCAATCTTGAAACTGTTGTAGTTGAGGTTTGTGGCGGTGATCGCCGGTTTTGACGGGATGGGTGTCGCCGTGACGATGGCTGTGAAAACGCCGTAGACTTTCACCGTACCGACTAAGCGATAGGCACGCACTTTCGCATACACCGGCGCGTTCGTCGATAATCCTGCGACCGTCACGCTCAAAGCGGCTGTCGTCGTCTTCAATACGAAGGTGCCTGCAGGATCCCCGGCGGTATACATTTCATATCCGCTGGCACCTGCGACGGCTGTCCAAGTGACTTTGACGCTGTCAAATCCGACAGAGCTCATGGCGACTGAAGCGGGAATCGACGGAATCGGACGTGCCGACATGATCGTCGAATACGCGGTGTAATATTTGACCGTACCGACCAAACGGTAAGCACGGACTTTATAGTAATAGAGAGCGTTTGTGGCTAACGCGGTCTTCAAATAAGAGGTCGCGGTGGTCGATGTCAACAACGTGTACGTACCGCTTAGGCTGAGTGCTTGGTAGAGATCATACTTGGTCGCGCCTGCGACTGCGCTCCACGAAATGGAAATCCGGTCATATCCGCCGGATACCGGTTTGATGACAGGTGTGATCAGCGCCGTCTTCGCCGCAACAACCACGGTGTAGTTGCCATAGACTTTCACACTGTTGACCAATGTATAGGCTCTGGCTTTATAGTAATAGGTCGCGTTGAATACCAAGCCTGAGTTCAAATATTCGATGCTGGTCGTTGTGGTAAGCAGGGTATAGACCCCTGCAGAAGTTGTCGAACGATAGATTTCGATACCATTCGCACCTTCGACTGATGTAAATGTCAGTTTGATCGAGTTATAGCCGGCATTGACCGCCTTGAATGAGCCCAGAAGATTCGGGATAGGCTTGTTTGTAACGATTACCGAAGTCTTCGAGTACACCTTGATTCCGTCGACGATCGTATATGCGATCACTTGATAACTCTGGTTCACGCCGCTGATCAATCCCGTATGGATATAACTTGCGGCGAATCCATCCATCAGCAATTCATTGATGCCGGTCGTCGTATTCCGGTTGCTGAGCTCATAACCGTCAGCTCCGGAGACCGCTGGCCAGGAGATTCTCAATGAGTTATATCCATTGGAAGCGACGGTCAACACCGGCGTCGAAGGAATCGGTTTAGCACTCACGATCGTCGAACTTGCGCCGAAGATCTTCGTTGTGCCGACCAATCGATAGGCGCGCACCTTGAAATAGGCAAGCTGATTTGTTGCGAGTCCGCTTACCGTAGATGATGTCGCGAGCGTGGTCGGAAGCACCGTAAACACGCCTCCGTCTGTCCGTGTGTAGGAAACTTCGTAGCCGCTTGCGCCCAAGACGACCGGCCACGACACCTTGACACTGTTATAAGCCGCGGAAGCCGCGGTGACGATCGGGGCGGCGGGAACAGGCCGTGAGGCGATGACGATCGAATAAGCTGAGTAGAACTTCGACGGTCCGCTGAGCAGATAGGCACGCACTTTATAGTAATAAGCGGTATTGGTGGCTAATCCTGTTTTAACGTAGGAAGCGGTCGTTGTCGTCGCAACCAGCGTAAAGGGACCCACGGACGAGGTTGATTGGTAGATTTCATAACCCCATGCCCCGTCAACCCTGTCCCAAGACAATGTGACGCGATCGTACCCCGAGGAATAGGCAGACACGACCGGTGTGGTCATCGCCGCTCGCATCACGACGACGGGTGTGAAAGCAGAACCGTTGGTGATCCCGTCGATCGAGTTCAATGTCCGGATCTTGACATAGTAGGTATTGTTTATGACTGCGCTCTTCGTATAGGAATAGATATTTTCCGGGATGAGACAGGCGAATCCGCTCGTCGCACTGGTAGTCGATATGCAGAGTTCAATATAGGTATACCACGTGCTTTTCAACGTCCAAGCGATATTGATGGAATTGTAGGTCGTCGAAACGACATGCAGGTTTGTCGGCGGATTGATCAGGTAGAAATGGCGATAATACCGGATGAAATTCAACTCGTAATTCGCACCGTCGATCGTACCGACAGCCGATACGCGGACTTCATAAATAGCGGTCGGATCCAGATTCAGGAAGGTATAGGAAGTCGTATTGGTGAAGGCTTCGATTTTTTTGGCATCGCCGATACTGTACAAAACGACATGATAGGAAGAAGAAGCTCCGGTCGCTTGCCAAGTCACGATTGCGCCGCTTGTGCCTGTCTGCGCTGCGCTGATATTCTGAATAACCGTTTGCGGCGGTGCTGTCGTCGTGAGTGAAACTTCTTTGGCGGTATATTCGGTACCGTCACCCAACACCGCGGCAACCATGAAAGCATAGGATGTGCCGAATTCCAGATTATCAAAACGGAACGATGTCCCGGTCGTTTGTCCGGCGGGGATAACGGTGGATATGCTTCCTCTTCGGTAATAGATTTTATAGGAGACAGCCAGAGCTGCCGGTTCCCAGGTCAGATCGACATCCACATAATTGGAGATGGCGGCTTTCAGGTTGATGACCACTTTTCCAATCTCGGGATTATCGTTGGTGCGGAATTCGACCACATTGGATGTCGGCCCCACGACACTTGTCGTTGGATTGTAGACAGCCATGGTATATCGGTAATTGGTGGAATAAGCCAGATTATAAAGTGTCTTGCTTCCCGAATTGGTCAAGGATGTATTTGTAACAGCATCAAGATACCAGTTATCGGCTGTGAAGTCGTAGCTGAAAATCCGATAACTACTGAAATTTCCGACTGTTTTCCAGTATAGGGTCACTAGTTTGGACTCCGGAGAAGTACGGACATCATAGATATAGGGTGTCTGCGCATCCGCGACAATCGCGAAATTGACTACCGTCTGATTCTCTGCCGGATCGACGACGACCAGCTTGTGGACACCTAAGTCAGAAACCAAGGTGCCGCTCTCGAACGGATTGCCATCGAGGGTCGCGGTCCCTTCATTGAATGTTATCGTTACAGGATCGATATAAGGTTGATTGTTGAGAACGCCCGTCACGATCGGAGAAGTGACATCGGCCATCGTGAAATGAACAGTCGTCACATTGTTGGAAGCATCTGTCGCGACAAAGGTATAGTCACCGTTTTTCGCTACGACAAACGGGCTGGTCACAGACACGTCGTTCAGTGATGCGGTTCCCTCATTGAATGTCACGGTGACTAATGAAGTGTAGATAACCCCCTCATCGACACCGGTAACAATCGGCGGAGTCGTATCGGGATCAACCGCATGCGCATCGACCGTTGAAGTGAATCCGATCATCAAAGCAATCATCACAGCGAACAGTTTGCGGTACATAGTTTTACCCCCTTGACCCCTAAAAAAAGACTTTGAAAAAGTGTCTTTCAAATCCCGGAACCCCACCCTTTTTTTATACATAATTATTGCCCCCGTTAGTGCTGATTAAATTGTATTTGATAGATACATTGACGTCAATATCTTTCAATCGACTTCAGGGATCACGGGTCGATTCAACTGGAAATATAGTAGAAAAAGGCAATATATAGATAACAATGTCATTTCGTAACGATTTTCATCATGGTCATGGTATTCTAAGCAATTGACAAGATATGTTAAAATAGGTAGGCAACGGAGGGCGAACCATGTATGAAATCTTAGTCGTCGGAGCAGGGCATGCGGGCGTCGAAGCGGCGTTGGCTTCGGCGCGTATGGGCTTGAAAACCGCGCTGATCACGATGAACAAAGATCGCATCTCCGTCATGCCCTGCAATCCGTCGGTCGGAGGTCCTGCCAAAGGCATCGTCGTCCGCGAAATCGACGCACTGGGCGGACAGATGGGCATCACCGCCGATCTGACTGCGTTGCAGTTTAAAATGCTGAACACCAACAAAGGACCGGGCGTCCAATGCCTGCGCGTCCAATCCGATAAAATCGCGTACTCACGCAAAATGGGCGAAATCGTCCGGAATACCGAAAATCTTACCTTGGTCGAAGCGATGGCCGAAGAAATATTGTTTGAAAACAATCAGGTTGTCGGATTACGTCTGGGCGATGGAGAAATCCTTCCTTGTAAGGCCTTGGTTCTTACTTCCGGCACCTATATGTCCGCAAAAGTCCTGGTCGGCTTCAGTGCGACCGAAATCGGACCCGACCAGCAAAAGACGACGAAGAATCTTTCCGAATCCTTACGCAAAGCCGGACTAACTACCTTCCGCCTCAAGACCGGCACGCCGGCTCGCATCCGCACCGCTTCGATCGACTTCTCCCAAGGCTTGATCCAACCTGGGGATGATGAATTCATCCATTTCTCTTCCTTAACAAAAAAAGAAGATGTCACCAAGACACAATTACCGTGCTATCTCATCTATACCCAACCTGAAACGCATGCGATCATCAACGCCAACATCAAGCGCAGCGCCATGTATTCAGGTCTGGTGGAAGGGGTAGGTCCCAGGTATTGCCCCTCGATCGAAACGAAGTTGGTTCGTTTCGCGGACAAGGAGCGCCATCAGCTCTTCCTTGAACCCGAATCGTTGGAACTCGAAACGACCTATGTCCAGGGGTTCTCCAATTCGATGCCGCATGATGTGCAGGAAGAGATGCTGAAAAGCCTGCCGGGCTTGCAGAATTGCGAGATCATCAAATACGCCTATGCGATCGAATATGACGCGATCGATCCGACCCAATTGACGGCGGATCTCCAAACCAAGTTATACAAAGGTTTCTTCTGCGCCGGACAGATCAACGGAACGTCGGGATATGAAGAAGCCGCCGGCCAAGGCTTGCTGGCAGGCATCAATGCCGCCCTGTACGTCCAAGGGAAAGAACCCCTGGTCTTGAAACGCGATGAAGCTTATATCGGTGTCATGATCGACGATCTGGTCACCAAAGGCACCGAAGAGCCCTACCGTCTTCTGACGAGCCGGGCAGAATATCGATTGTTGCTGAGGCATGACAATGCCGAACAACGGCTGTCCCAAATAGGCCGCGACATCGGTCTGTTGGATGATGTGCGCTACAATCTCTTCGTCGATGCGACCCGCCAGCGCAATGAAGTGATGGAACTCCTGAATACCACCCGTTTCCATCACAGTCCCGAATTGGATGCCATCCTTGTATCCGGAGGGTATGAGCGCACCAATGAGGGTATGCTGGCAGAAGAAGTATTGCGTCGTCCGAATATCAAAATCCATGATCTCGATCCCTTGCTTGATTTATCCGCCTATGACGAAGAGGTCCTGAAGCATGCGGAAATCGAACTGAAATATCAAGGCTATATCGTGAAAGCCAAAAAAGAAGCCATGCGCCTGGAAAGCATGGAAGATCTGAAACTTCCTGTGGAGATGGACTACAACGCCCTCCAACATTTATCCCTGGAAGGACGTCAGAAACTCTCCGCCATCCGGCCGATGACCGTCGGTCAAGCCAGCCGCATTTCAGGGGTGAATCCCGCCGATATCGCGGTCCTTGCGATGGTGATCGGACAGAAACAAAAAACCGGTCATCTTCCTTGATGATTTGAATGTAAGTGCTATCATATGAGTATGAAGAAGAGGCCGCGGTGCCTCTTCTTTCTTTCTGTCCTTTTCGATGATAGGAAAGCAGAAAAAAGATCAAACAAATAACGCATGTATATACCTTACTTAAGCAGATATTTTCCCGCAAATATTCCCGGTCATCTCCCTTGATGATTTGAATGTAAGTGCTATCATGTAGACATGAAGAAGAGGCCGCGGTGCCTCTTCTTTCTTTTTACGGTTTCCATCATCATCAGGCTTCTTTTCGATAAGAAGCCGATTTTGTCTCAATGAAACGGAATACCCCTGAATCCCTTTAAACAATGCCTTTGGATAATAATCCAAGGCTTATTTATAATAAGATACCGTAAAGACCTGTTTTAAAGGGTTATCTTCATCTTTATTGTATTGATCCACATGAATCTGAAGGCAAAGTGATCCGTGTCGCTTGGGATTATGTTGAAAGGCTATAATTAGGAAAATGATGACAGGTATAGCTGAATATGAATTTTGGTCAAGAATCCTGCCCCAAGTATTCTTAGATATTTCCCGGGAAATCATATCGTTCCAAAGGGGTGCAAAGTCGGACACATCAAGGACAGAAACAGGCACGATACTCTTCTTATAGACAAGCAACTATGGTAAAATAGCGTCACGGAGGAATGATATGAATCAAATCGAACTGGCCGAACAACTTGCGCGCCGAAACATATCTTTCACTGCGTCTCAATTCGATTTGCTGGAACGCTACCATGCGTTGTTGGCGGATTGGAACCAGCGCATGAACCTCACCGCGATCACTGAAGCCGAGGAAGTACGCGAAAAACACTTCCTGGATTGCCTTTGTCTGGTGCCCTTACTTAAGGATGCGAAGACCTTGGTCGATGTCGGATCAGGCGCAGGATTTCCGGCGATTCCGCTGGCGATCGCCCTCGGGAATCTGCAAGTCACGATGGTCGAACCGATCGGAAAACGTACGACCTTCCTGACGGAAGTCGTGAAACAACTCGGATTGAAAAACACAAAAATCTTCAATGAACGAGCCGAAGAATTCGCCGACCGGAAACAACGATATGATATCGCGACCGCACGGGCTGTCGCCGCATTACCCATCTTGCTTGAATTGTGTGCCCCGTTGGTCAAAATCGGCGGACAGGTCATCGCCATGAAAGGCAGTTCGGGGATGGAAGAACTGGACGGCGCGAAGCATGCGATGGAAGTTCTGAACCTAAACGTGAAAGAAATCCAAAAGGAAGTACTGCCGGGTGCAGGTCTACGGTATAATATAGTCATGCAGAAAACCAAGGAAACCCCAGCGGGTTATCCGCGCAACTATGCGCAAATAAAGAAGAAACCTTTGTAGGAGGAAGTATGCGAGAGACCTTTGATATCCCAGTCGACTTGATAAAGCCCAACCGGTACCAGCCTCGTTCCGATTTTAATCAGGACGGGTTGCTGGAATTAGCCAAATCGATCATCGAAAACGGCTTGATCCAACCGATCACGGTACGCAAGGTGGGGAAAGAATATGAAATCATCACCGGGGAAAGAAGGTACCGCGCGATGTGCATGGCCGGTTTCAGCACCGTCCCGTGTATGGTCAGCACCGCCGACGAGATCCAGATGGCCGAATTGGCGCTGATCGAGAATCTGCAGCGCGAAGACTTGAGCGCCATCGAAGAAGCCAACGCGTATGTCAAACTGTTGGCCGACAGTCATCTGACCCAGGAAAAAATCGCGATAAAAATGGGTAAGTCCCAATCAGCCATCGCCAATAAGATCCGCTTACTTCAATTGCCTTTTGAAATCCAAAAAGCCGTCAGTGAACGTGTCATCACCGAACGTCATGCGCGCGCCTTACTGAATGTGGTCCCTGAAGAACAGATCGATATGTACAAGAAGATCGTCGGGATGAGCCTGAATGTCCGTCAGACCGAACAATGGAT
>JBAVGP010000021.1:0-1683 GCA_049684955.1 Erysipelotrichaceae bacterium | reverse complement strand
CTTTGGATCTGGTCATAACCGCTGTAGTCGACATTGGCTGTGTCCAAAGATGTGAACGACCGGTTGTTGCGGCCGAAGACAAGGCTTTGTCCGCGATTCACAAAACGGTGGATCGATATGGCGGCTTCTTTCCCTTGCGCGATCGCGTCGATCGCATAGCGCGGCCCCGTCGCGGCATCTCCGCCGGCGAAAATATCCCTTTCGCTTGATTGCAGCGTCTGGGCGTGCACGCATATCGTCTGGTTCGGATTCAGTTTGACGTCAATGTTTTCAAAGAGGTTTCCCCATTGGATCTGCTGGCCTACCGACAGAAGGATGGTATCGGCTTCGACGGTGATACAGTCGTCCTCATCGAAGACCGGGTTGAAGCGTTTGTCTTCATCGAATAAGCGCAGACATTTCTTGAACTCGACCGCATAGGCTTTCCCGTCTTTTGCGAGAATTCGTTTAGGTCCATAATTGTTGGTGATGCTGATTCCTTCTTCAAGCGCTTCATGGATCTCATCCTTCAATGCCGGCATCGTCTCCCTTGACTCCAGACAGAACATGCTGACACTTGAATGGTCCAATCGCATCGCCGTCCGCGCGACATCGATTGCTACATTGCCGCCGCCGATGACGATCGTTTTTCCGAGTTGACTATCCGTTTGCTTCGAACTAACACGTCGTAAAAACTCAATGCCGGTGATTACGTTTTCAGCGTCCGCATTCTCGACATTCACTTTCTTTCCGCCCTGCGCACCGATGGCGACGTAGAACGCTTTGAATCCTGCTTCACGTAGATTTGGAATAGTGACGTCGACGCCGACTTCGATCCCTGTTTTGAACACCACGCCTAATTCTCTGAGAATATCGATTTCAGCGCTGATGACATTCTTTTGGAGCCTGAATGCAGGGATTCCGTAACGGAGCATCCCGCCGAGTTCTTTCTCTTTTTCATAGACCGTCACCTGATAACCTTCGACTGCCAGAAAGTAGGCGCATGTAAGTCCGGATGGACCGGCACCGATAACCGCTATTTTTTTCCCATAGTCATTCTTGATGATGGGAATGAAACGGGTGTCAAGATGCAGATCTTGTTCGGCGATGAATTTCTTGATATCGTCGATGGCAACGGCATCGTCAAGACCGTTTCTTGTACACGCGCTTTCACACAGCGCCGGACAAATCCGCCCGCATACCGCCGGGAAAGGATTCTCTTTCTTGATCATCTCCAATGCTTCTTTATAACGGCCTTGGGATGCGAGTTTGATATATCCGGGAATCGAAATGTGGGCAGGACACTCGGTCTTGCATGGTGATGTCCCGGATTCGAGCGACTCTTTGCGATTGACCCGGTAATCAGGATTCCATTTGTCCGGACCCCATTCGGTATCCGAAGGAAATTCCGTTCTTTTTTGGACCTCAACCGCTTTTAGGGTGCATATTTTCTGACCAAGCCGGATGGCATTGGTCGGGCAGACTTCGACGCATTCCCCGCAACCGACGCACTTTTCGGAATCGATTTTACTGACATAGTTGGATCTGACCATGTCCGGATTGTTATACATTCCGGCGGCTCGCAACGCGTAGCAGGAACAACCGCAGCAATTGCAGATCGCATGGGTATGACCTTCCCCTTCGGTATTCGGGATTTGGTGCATCAGACCGTTTTTCTCGGCCCTATCCATGATTTCCATCGCT
>JBAVGP010000020.1:0-5728 GCA_049684955.1 Erysipelotrichaceae bacterium | reverse complement strand
GCATAGGCAGGACGAAAACATCCAGTTCGGCCAGCGACCCACAAGTGACGATCGCGTCGAACATGCCGAAGCAAGTTTTATAGCGTTGTTCGCGTTGGGGCGAATAAGCATAGGTGAGATCCAACTTGTCCAGAAAGAAACGGTAGAGTTCCTCTTCGCGGATCTCCTTGCCGTTTTCCAGTTTCAGCAAGGTCGCCCGCGAACATACCGGATAACCAAGTTGGATATCAAAAAACGGATGTCCGGGCGAAGTGCACAGAAATCCGTCAAGTTTGAAAGCATTGCGATCGGATGCATCCCGCCGTAATAGTCGCTGGCGACGGATGATCACTCCGATCTTGCGCAGATTCATCTGATATTCCATGGGCACTTCTTTCTAGTCGGCGTCTTGAGTATGGTAAAGGCGATGGTAGAAACCTTTTTTCTGCAGGAGTTGATGGTGGCTTCCGCGTTCGATGATGCCGTCTTTGGTTAGAACGAATATCTCATCCGCATCGGTGATGGTGCTTAATCTATGGGCGATGACGAAGGTCGTACGGGTACGTGCGAGTTCGTCCAAGGTTTCCTGGATTTGCTTCTCGGTTTCGTTGTCCAGCGCGCTGGTCGCTTCATCCAGAAGCAGGATCTTGGGATTCTTGAGGAAGATACGGGCGAGCGAAACCCGTTGTTTCTGCCCGCCGGAGAGTTTCACGCCATGCTCCCCGATATACGTGTCCAATCCGTCGGGGATCTGCTGGATGAATTCCCATGCTTTCGCCATCTTGGCCGCTTCAATCACTTCTTCTCGTGTCGCACCCGGCTTCCCGTATTCGATGTTCTGCGCGATGGTCCCCGCGAAGATGAAGACATCTTGTTGGACGATGCCGACATGTTCACGCAGATTCTTCAGACGGATATCGCGGATATCCGTCCCGTCGATCGTGATCGACCCGTTTTCGAGTTCGTAGAAACGCGGGATCAGGCTGCATAAGGTCGTCTTGCCCGATCCGCTGGGCCCGACGAACGCGATTTTCGAGCCGGGTTTGACATCGAAGCTGATATGGCTGAGGACATGCTGACCGTTGCGGTCGCCATATTCAAACGAAACATCCTTGAACTTGACTTCCCCTTCGATCGTCGGGATATCGATCGCGTCGGCACGATCGCCCTGCGGTTTCTCGTCCAATACGCCAAGGAAACGTTCGAACCCCGCCATGGCCGCGTTATATTGCATGATAAAGCCCGAAATGCGGTTGATCGGCTGCTGGAAAAGCTGGACATAGAGGATGAATTCGACCAGTCCGCCGATACTCAGCTGACCCTTGAAGACCAGGTAGCCGCCTAACAGGAAGACCACCAATTGGATCAGCGAGATGAAGCCTTTGACGGTGACGCCGAACTCCGCCATGACTTTCAGGGCACCGCGCCTTGAGGTCGCGAAATTCTCATTCCCGATCGCGAAGCTCAGTTCTTCCTTTTCTTCGGCGTTGAAGGCCTTGACGACCCGTATGCCGGAGAAATTATCCTGTGCCTGGGCGTTGATCTCGGAAAGTTTTTCACGCATCAGACGGAACGCCTTGCGGAATTTCAGGTTCTGCCGCACGCCGACGACGATCATCAGCGGTACGAGGAAGGCCATCGCCCAGGCTAAGGTGACGTTGGTCATAAACATCATGACGAAGCTGCCGATCAAAAGAACGATTGAGATCAGCAGATCTTCAGGTCCGTGATGGGCGACTTCGGAGATTTCGTTGAGGTCGTTGACTAGCCGCGACATCAGTTTCCCGACTTTCATATTATCGAAGTAGGAAATCGGCAAGGTCTGGATATGTCCGAACATCGCTTTGCGCATATCGTATTCCATATGGACGCCCAAAACATGGCCCCAGTATTCGACCACATATTGAAGCAGTACGCGCGCGATGAAAACCAACGCGATGATACCGCACCAGAAGAGCAGCAGCTTCATCGTCCCGCTGGTCAGGATGGTGCTGATCAGGTAATTGGAAAAGCGCGGCGTGACCAGATCCAGCGAAGCGATCGTGATCGCGGCGAGGATATCGATGGTTAACAGGAGTTTATACGGCCGGTAATAACTGATGAATTTTTTGATCATGGACTTCCCCTCTTTTCAGAAAAAAACTCCGGGATATCCGAAGTCTTTTAGAAGCCCCAAAAGGTTTGTGATATATTCCCTAGTTAAACTCAGGTGGGTAACCTGTGCTCCAATTAGGATCCCTGGTAAGACCAGGCATTCAACACCAAGAAGCAACATCCGGTTTCCCTTATATCAACGTGTCGGAAATATGTATCCTTTTGGGTAATTTCATTATAGCATCGTTTTTTAGAAATACACTACTTGACAATTTTAATATGCAGCTCATCGAGTTGCTTGTTTTCGACCGGCGAAGGCGCTTCGGTCAAGGGGCAACGGGCGGAAGCGATTTTCGGGAACGCGATCACATCGCGGATCGAATCGGATTGCGTCAGGACCATCGCATAACGATCCAGTCCGAACGCGATCCCGCCATGCGGAGGGGTGCCGTATTTGAAGGCGTCGACGAAGAAACCGAAACGCTTCTGGATCTGTTCCTTAGTGAAGCCGATGAATTCGAACATCCGCTCCTGCACTTTCTGGTCGTAGATACGCAGCGAACCGCCGGCGATTTCGAAGCCGTTGAGGACCATGTCGTAGGAACAGGAGAGCAGCGCACCGGGATCGGTGTCGAGCAGATGGAGCTGGTCTTCTTTAGGCCGTGTGAACGGATGATGGCGGGCGACGAATTTCTGTTCTTCTTCGATGTATTCGAACATCGGGAAATCGACGACCCAGAGATAGGCGAATTCATCTTTCTTGATCAGGTTCAGTTTGTCGCGCAACGCCAATCTGACCGCGCCTAGCGCGACGCAGGCTTTTTCCCAGGCGTCGGCGGTGATCAGGATCAGGCTGTGTTGAGGGGCATGCAGCTTCTCGATCAGCGCATTTGATTCTTCAGGTGTGAAGAACTTGGCGGCGCTGCCTTCGAGGGTACCGTTGACGACTTTCAGAACGACCAGACCTTTGACGCCGTTTTTCTTGGCGACTTCGGTCAAAGCGTCGGTTTCTTTGCGGGTGAACGAAGCGCCGTTTTCAAGCAATAAGGCTTTGAGGCTGCCTTGTTTGAGGGCCAACGCACCAGCGAATACGGCGAAGGTAGTCTGCGCGAAGACATCGCTGACATCGCTGAGTTCCAATCCGAAACGGATATCCGGTTTGTCGCTGCCGTAACGGTTCAACGCGTCGTAGAACGGAAGTTTGAGGAAGCCGGTCGTCATTTCGATGCCCAGCACTTCGCGCATGACCTTGACGACCATCTCTTCCATGATCAGCTGGAATTCGGCTTCGCTGAGGAAGGACGATTCGATGTCGACCTGGGTGAAGTCCAATTGACGGTCGGCGCGCAGGTCTTCGTCGCGGAAGCAGCGGGCGATCTGATAGTATCTTTCCAGTCCGGCGATCATCAGCATCTGCTTGAAGATCTGCGGGGATTGGGCCAGCGCGTAGAATTCGCCGGCATGGACGCGTGAAGGCACCAGATATTCGCGTGAACCTTCAGGTGTGGATTTGGTCAGCATCGGGGTTTCGACATCGATGAAACCATTGTCGTCGAGGAAATTGCGCATCGATTTGACGATCGCGGCACGTTGCATCAAGCGTTTCTGCATGACGGGTCTTCTTAAATCGAGATAGCGGTATTTCAAGCGGGTGTCTTCCAGCGCGTCGGTGTCGTCCTGGATCATGATCGGCGGCACTTCGGCGGTATTGATGATCGTGACCGTATCGGCCATCACTTCGATGTCTCCGGTCGGAAGTTTGGCGTTGGGATCGCGGCGCAAGGCCACTTTTCCCGTGACTTCGAGGATATATTCGTTGCGTACGTCGCGGACCAGGTTTTCCTTGGTTTCGTCGAAGACCAGTTGGGTGATGCCGGTACGGTCGCGCAAGTCGATGAAGACCAGCGATCCGAGATTGCGCCGCCGGGCGACCCAGCCTAATAACGTGACGGTCTGACCTTCATGGATGGGGCGAAGTTCGCCGTTGGTATGGGTTCTGTTCATGGTTTACCTCTTTCGTAAGTTAATCTTCAAAGTTGAAATCGTTGTAGAAGACGGTTTTCTCAAGCGGTTTACGGCTTTCGTGCATCGGACTCGGATACGCGTCGTCGTCGGGATAGCCGATCGGCAGCAAGCAGACTGGGATATAGTTCTCCGGCAGATGGAAATGGGTTCGGATCAGGGCGGGGTTGAAATAACCGACCCAGACAGTCCCCAGACCCAGTTCGGTCGCTTCCAGCATCATATGGGTGGTCACGATACTGGCATCGATCTCGCCGATCTTTTCGCCGGTGAAGGGGTTCTTCGAGATGTCTTCGTAACAGACAAGTAAGATCAGCGTGGCGTTGTAATGGCAGGGCGTGCATAGTTTCAGTTTCGCGATCGCTTCGTCGCTCTGGATGACTAGGATGCGCTGGGGCTGATAGTTGCCCGCGGTCGGCGCGATGCGCCCCGCTTCCAAAATCAGATCCAGTTTTTCCTTTTCGACCGGTTGTTCGCTGAACGCCCGGTGGGAAAAACGTTCTTTGGCTAGGTTGATGAATTCCATAGGTTACTCCTTGTGTTCGTGGTCGCAGACGTGGTCTTCGTCCAGCCAATGATCCAATTGATGGACCAGTTCGTCGACCGGGATTGCGACCTGTTCCTGCGTCGCGATATTCTTCAGGGCGACTTTGCCCTCTTTCAATTCGTTTTCGCCGACCATGATGACGACTTTGGCGCCTTTGCGTTCGACCGATTTGAACTGCGCCTTGAAGCTGCGGCCGGTATAGTCGAGTTCGGTACGGTAGCCTGCCTGACGGCAGATCGACGCGAACTGGAAGGAACTGTCAAGCACTTCCTTGCCCAAGTTCAGCACATAGACGTCGATTCCTTCTTCCTGCGAAATGTCGATGCCTTCCGCGTCCAGCGCGACCAGCAGACGTTCGATGCCCATCCCGAAACCGATGCCGGAATGTTGCGGACCGCCGAAATATTCGACCAGTTCGTCGTAGCGTCCGCCGCCGAAGATGGTGGCTTGCGAACCCATATCCTTGTTGATGGAGACGACTTCGAAGACGGTGTGGGCATAATAGTCCAAGCCCCTAACCAAACGGTCGCTGACTTCGACCGGGATCGCACAATCGCCTAAAATACGGACGACGGTGTCGAAATACGTTTTGCTTTCAGGCGTCAGATAAGCGTGGATATTGGGTGCATTGGTGATGGCAGGATGGCCGGCATCGACCTTGCAGTCCAGGATGCGTAATGGATTCTGCACGTAACGGCGTTGGCAGTCCGGGCAGAGTTCGCTCAGAAACGGCGTGAAATGGTCTTTCAGGGCATCGCGGTAAGCGATGCGGCTTTCTTTGTCACCTAAAGTATTAATAAGGACTTTGGTATCTTTCAGTCCGACACGGGCCAGGAAATCGACCCCCAGCTGGATGACTTCGGCATCGATCAGGGGCGACTTCTCCCCGATCACCTCGATTCCGAACTGATGGTGGATGCGCATGCGTCCCTTTTGCGGACGCTCGTAGCGGAAACAGGGACCGATGTAATAGAATTTGCGCGGCAGATCGGCGGCCGTATACAATTTGTTTTCGACATAGATGCGGATCAGCCCCGCCGTCCCTTCCGGACGTAAAGTCAGCGATCGTTCGCCACGGTCGATGAA
>JBAVGP010000019.1:0-5905 GCA_049684955.1 Erysipelotrichaceae bacterium | reverse complement strand
GCTTCCGGTAGATCTTCTACTTCATCGATGACTTCCGGTCCCATTTCGGGCATCGTTTCGTCGAGGATCACCGCCGCGAAGGTTTCTTCGGGTTCGATCTTCTTCATGTCGACTTCGCTGCCGTCTTCGTCCAGTAATCTGACGTCGATCGCCAATGCTTGGAGTTCATGTTTCAAAACGCGGAAGGATTCAGGGACGCCCGGTTCGGGGATCTCTTTTCCTTTGATGATGGCTTCATAAGTCTTGGTGCGTCCGACGATGTCATCGGATTTGATGGTCAAAATTTCCTGCAAGGTGTGTGCGGCGCCATATGCTTCCAGCGCCCAGACTTCCATTTCGCCGAAACGTTGTCCGCCGTTTTGCGCTTTGCCGCCCAACGGTTGTTGGGTGACCAAGGAATAAGGACCGGTTGCACGGGCATGCAGTTTGTCGTCGACCATGTGGGCCAACTTGATCATATACATGACGCCGACCGAGATGCGCTCATCGAACGCTTCGCCGGTCCGACCATCGAAGAGGACGGTTTTGCCATCGGCATTGACGTTCGCTTCTTCCATGATGGACTTCAATTCATCGTTGCTGATGCCGTCGAAGACGGAGGTCGCGAACTTCACGCCCAGCTTCTTGGCAGCCATGCCCAAGTGGATTTCAAGGACTTGACCGATATTCATACGCGAAGGAACGCCGAACGGGTTCAACATGATGTCGACCTGGGTTCCATCGGGTAAGAACGGCATATCTTCGATCGGGAGGATTTTCGAAATGACGCCTTTGTTTCCGTGACGGCCGGCCATTTTGTCCCCTTCGGAGATTTTCCGTTTCTGGACGATGTAGACCTTCACGACTTCATTGACCCCTGGAGGCAATTCATGCCCTTCGGCGCGTTTGAAGATACGGACGGATTGGACGATGCCCGATCCGCCATGCGGGACTTTCAAGGAATTGTCGCGTACTTCGCGGGACTTTTCGCCGAAGATCGCCAACAGAAGTTTTTCTTCCGGAGAGACTTCGGATTGTCCTTTCGGCGTTACTTTGCCGACCAGGATGTCGCCTTCTTTGACTTCCGCACCGACCATGACGATGCCGCGGGCGTCGAGATGACGACAGGCGTTTTCGCTGACGTTGGGGATATCGCGGGTGATTTCTTCCGGGCCGAGCTTCGTTTCACGGACTTCGATATCATATTCCTCGATGTGGATCGAGGTGTAGACGTCTTCTTTGACCAGACGTTCGGACATGATGATGGCATCTTCATAGTTGTAGCCATACCAGGTCATGAACGCGATGGTGACGTTCTGACCTAAGGCCAACTCGCCGTTCTGCATCGCAGGTCCGTCGGCCAAGACATCGCCGCGGTCGACCAATTCGCCTTTTTTGACGATCGGCTTCTGGTTGATGCAGGTACCTTGGTTGGATCTGCGGAATTTCTGTAATTCATAGATTTTATTCCCAGTGTCTTCGCTGACGATGATCTTGTTGGCATCGACATAGGAAACGACGCCGTTACCGTTGGCGATCAAGGCGCTGCCGGAGTCGGTGGCCACGCGGTGTTCGATCCCGGTGCCGACATACGGCGAATTGGGGCGAAGCAGCGGAATGGCTTGACGCTGCATGTTGGCACCCATCAGGGCGCGCGATGCATCATCGTTTTCCAAGAACGGAATACAGGCGGTCGCGACCGAAACGATCTGTTTCGGGGAGACGTCGGCCAATTCGACAGAGTCGCGTTGGGCCAGGATGTTTTCGCCTTTGTAACGGACGACGACTTCTTCGTTGATCAGACGCCCGCCGACGACTTCGTTGGCTTGCGCGATGACATATTCGAGTTCGTCATCGGAGGACAGATAGATGACATCTTCGGTTACGGTGCCATCCGCCAATACCTTGCGGTACGGGGTTTGGATGAAGCCATATTCGTTGACGCGTCCATAGGAAGTTAAATTTGAGATCAATCCGATGTTCGGACCTTCCGGCGTTTCGATCGGACAGATACGGCCATAATGGGAAGAGTGGACGTCACGGACTTCATAGCCGGCCCGTTCACGTGTCAAACCGCCCGGACCTAAAGCGGAAATACGGCGCTTGTTGGTGAGTTCGGCCAGAGGATTGGTCTGATCCATGAATTGCGACAGCTGCGAGGAAGAGAAGAACTCTTTGATCGCGGCAGTCAGCGGGCGGATATTCGTCAGGTTCTTCGGTGTCAATCCGGAATTTTCAGCCGTGATCGACATACGTTCTTTGACGACGCGTTCCATCCGGCTCAAGCCGATACGGAATTGGTTTTGGATGAGTTCGCCGACCGTACGGATACGGCGGTTGCCTAATTGGTCGATATCATCGACGTCGCCGATGCCATCCATCAAGTTCAGCATATAGGAATAGGAAGCGACCATATCGGAAGTCGTGATCGTTTTCTTGGTGCTCAGCGGGTCGATCCCGATGATCTTGACTATATGTTCACCGTCGGATGCATAGACGAGGACCTGTTGGACGGCTGCTCCGACAAACCAGGCATCCAATTCGGCGCCGTCGTTGACGTATTTGATACAGACGTTTTCCTGGTCGTTGGTCAGGCGGGAAACTTCCTGATCGGCGATGAAACGATCGGCGATGCGTTCGTTCCCTTCGCTGAGGATATCTTCGCCGTTGACCGTCAGACGGCCGAGTGCGAACAAGCGTTGTCCATAATTCATGGAAGCGCGGTAGTTGCCTTTGGAGATGCGGACTTTGTGTGCGTATAATCCGCCGTAAATCGTCACGGTCTCGACGGTTGCCAGCAGTTTCGCGGCATCCTGTTCGGTGATGACGGTTCCGACGCCCAATTCAGCTTCTTCGACGTCTTTCGCAAGGATGCGACCGACCAGCGCCTGGTTAAGCGCCGTCGCGACGGTGATGTGCTCCGGATGGGCGAACAGCGGGTTGAACGGGAAAGCCGTCATATGCATGCCGCTCTTCAGGGAGTCGGTGAATTGTTGGTGGTCTTTGCGGTTGATCAGCGTACCCTTCGCGATGACGATGTTTCCGTTGATATCCAGGATATCCTGGGCCAGCAGATGACCTTCGAGGCGGGCGTAGACGCCGAGTTTCTTGCCGAGTTTAAAACGTCCGGCTTTCGTCAGATCATAACGGCGATGATCGAAGAACTTGGCGTTCATCAGGTTGATGGCGCCATCCAGCGTCGCGATTTCATCGGAACGTTGGTTTTCATAGATTTCATACAAAGCTTCCTGCGTGGTTTTGATCTTGTCCGCAGCAAGCGAATTGACGATCTCTTCGTAGTTTCCAAAGAACGAAGTGAACATCAGCATATAGAGGTTCAGGAATTCGCGCGTGTCGTTTTCGACTTCCACATCATGAACCGGCATTCCAAGGGATTGCAGGAAAACTTTGAAGGAAGAGGTATCGAACGCGTCGTCGCCTTTCTCAAGGTTCAGCGACATTCCGCAGGCCTTGAAGAGGATCGTGGACATGATCTTGCGTTTACGGTCGATACTGACGTTCAAAATACGGCCAAGGGCCGCTTTTTTCGCGTCGGTCATGTATTCCAACCAGGTTCCGCGACTTGGGATCAATTCGCTTTCGAAGGTTTCACGACCGGTTTTATCATCGACACCGATACTGTAATAGGCGCCCGGAGAACGGACGATCTGCGATACGATGACACGTTCGGCACCGTTGATGATGAAGGTCCCGGTATCGGTCATCAGGGGGAAATCCCCCAAGAAAACCTCTTCCCATTTATTATAGACTTCGCCGGTCGTAGGATCGACGATTTCAAGCTCCATTCTGGCTTTCAAAGGCGCGGCGTAATTCGATTCGCGTACCTTGCATTCGTTGACGGAGTACTTCGGAGTTCCGAAATCATAATCCGCGAACTTTAGTTTAATGTTGCCGCCATAGTTGTAAATCGGATAAATCTCATCGAATACTTCCCTGATGCCCTCTTTTTTGAACCAGTCGAACGAGTCGGTTTGTATCTCGACCAGATTCGGAAGTTGCAGGGATCCGCTGACTTTGGAATAGTCACGGCGTTTCGCTTTTTTACCGTTTTCAACAATTCGGTAAGTCTGATTTTTTTCCATGGACGCCATCCTTTCAGGAGAGATAAAATGCAAAAAAGGCATTTTACCCCAGTTTAAATTTTAGTATTATGCAATTTATTATGATAGCAAACAAACATCAAGAAGTCAAGTACGTTTTTGTGATTTCAGGACTTCATATCCTTTTTTCAAGGCAAGACGGGAAACGTTGCCAAATATACGCTCAAGTTCGACGCTTGCGCTCGCTGCGCCTTGTTGGCGACGGATCACCACATAAAGACAACCCTCGTTCGATAAGATATCATAACTTTCCTGGAATAACCGATACACGGTGTTCTTTCCGGCCCGGATGGGCGGATTGAGCACGACCGTCGAGAACGGCGTCGTCAGCATGGACGTTCCGTCTCCGACCAGAAACGTAACCGGCAAATCCAACTTGACGGAAGATTCGCGGGCACATTCGACGGCGCGCGAATTAATGTCGGTTCCCGTAATCTCAAGATGCGGCTGCAGACGTTTCAGCAGTAATGCCATCAATCCGATCCCGCATCCAAGATCCAAGAGCGGTGATTGAAGTTGTTCTTCATTCACCGTTTTAACCAAAAGCAACGACCCTTCGTCAGCTTCACGTTTGGAGAACACGCCGGCATCGCTGACCATCTTATAGTCAGTGCCCAAAAACCGGAAAGAGAATTCCTTCCGGTCACTTGGCAATTCGCGGTTGTCGGTGAAATAATGTTTCAAACGATCGCCTCCCTTGTTTGGTTAGGCACTGACGCGTTGGAAACTATTTAAGTTCTACAACAGCGCCGGCTTCTTCCAATTTCTTCTTCAGTTCGGCGGCTTCTTCAGGTTTCAATTTTTCTTTGATGACATTCGGAGCCTTGTCGACGATTCCCTTAGCTTCGACTAAGCCGAGGCCGGTGATTTCGCGGACAACTTTGATGACGGCTACTTTTGACGGTCCGATTTCCTTTAAGATGAGATCGACTTCGACCGGTCCGGTAGGTTCAGCGACTTCGACGACGGCGGCAGCGGCTACAGGGGCAGCGGCGGTTACACCGAATTCTACTTCAATCGCTTTGATGAGTTCGTTCAATTCGAGAATGGTCATTTCCTTCAATGAGGCGATGACATCTTGTGCAGATAATTTTGCCATTTGGGTATTCCTCCTTATTGGGTTACTTCCTGTTTTTCGGCGATTTGCTTAATAGCATAAGCGAAGTCGCGCATCGGTGATTGCAGGCAACCGAGTAGACTTGCGATCATGCCTTCACGTCCGGGCAGATCAGCCAAAACTTTAATCGTAGCGGTATCCACGACTTTGCCTTCAACGACCCCGCCTTTAACGACGAGCATCTTGTGTTTCTTGGCAAACTTCGTTAGGATACGGCTTGGCGCAACAGCGTCGCTTCCAAAAGCAAACGCGTTGGGACCGGTCAGACTTTCCGTCAGAGTTCCATATCCGACATTTTCCACGGCACGTTGGACCATCGAGTTCTTATAAACTTTGAACTCGATTCCTTCGGCACGCAGCAAGCGGCGGAGTTGGGTGACTTCAGCAACGGTGAGTCCGCGATATTCGACGACGACGCTGGATAACGCGCCTTGGAATTTCCCGGCGATTTCGTTAACCATCTCTATCTTCGAATCGAGTATCGAATGGTTCATTTGTCGTACACCTCCTTGTGATATTACAATATACCCGCAATAATAAACCCATGCCTAAGACAGCATGGGTTTGAAAGTTTTGGGATTGCTTTCTACCTCGGCAACGGATTAAGCCAGATGGCGGTTGCTGTCTATGGTATATTGATAACAGGTATATGATAACAGATATGAAAATTATGTCAAGATGTTTTAGC
>JBAVGP010000018.1:0-3609 GCA_049684955.1 Erysipelotrichaceae bacterium | reverse complement strand
GTTCGATCATCCTATCATCCACCCTGGGAATCGGGGTCATGTTTTCCGCGTTCGTCATCTTGGTCTATCAAGGTGGCATCACGCTGTTCAGCATCTTTATCCAACCATGGCTGAATCTATATCCCATGATGATCGTCGATATCGGGATCGTCGGATCGGTCGTCATCATCGGATTAGGCTTGAAAATGATGAAGATATCCGACATCAAAGTCGCCAATCTCATCCCGGCGATCTTCATGCCCATCCTCATGCATGTTCTGCTCTCCATCATTTGACGAACGCAGGGAATTATGCTAAAATGTCTTACGTTGCCTTTCCTATTGGATACGCAACCGCACACAACGGGTTTTCAAGTGTCCTAAACCACCCGCATGGCGAGTCTCACACCAAAAGAAAAGGAGGTGCAACACATGTACGCAGTCATTGAAACCGGCGGAAAACAACTCCGCGTCGAAGTCGGCCAATCCATTTTCGTCGAGAAACTGGAAGTCGAAGAAGGCGCTGAAGTCGTATTCGAAAAAGTCCTCGTCTATTCCAACCGTACGACCCGTTTCGGAGCCCCATATGTCAAGGGAGCGAAAGTAACGGCTAAGGTCGAAAAACAAGGAAAAGATAAGAAAATCGTCATTTACAAATACAAGCCTAAAAAAGGTTCGACCCGCAGAAAACAGGGTCATCGTCAACCGTATACCAAATTGATCATCGAAGCCATCGAGGTCTAACATGATCCAGGTGAGCTTATCGACATCCGATTCAAAGATACTTAGCATGAACGTTACCGGACATGCCAAATCGGCGAAGCGGGGTCAGGATCTGGTCTGCGCAAGCGTGAGTTCGATCACGACCGGCGCCTTGAACGCATTGGATCGCTACGCCCCCGGGGTGTGCGCGCTGCAACTGCATGACGGCGACGACGCCTGGATCGATATCCAGGTTCGCGACATCCGGAACAACGATGCGCAAATCATTCTCCAGACTGTGTTGACACAGCTGGAAACCATCGAAAACAATTATTCCAAATATATACACATCACGAAACAGGAGGTGTAAACCATGAAATTTGTATTAAACATTCAATTATTCGCTTCGAAAAAGGGTGTCGGTTCTTCACGGAACGGACGCGATTCCCAATCTAAACGGCTGGGCTCGAAGAAAGCGGATGGCCAGCATGCGAATGCCGGATCGATTCTGTACCGTCAACGCGGTACGAAGATCCACCCGGGTACCAACGTCGGACGCGGCGGCGACGATACGCTCTTTGCGTTAGTCAGCGGCATTGTCAAGTTCGAACGGATGGGGAAAGACAAAACGAAAGTTTCTGTCTATCCTCTGGAAGCTTAGTCGCAAATCCCCGCAACGGGGATTTTTGTTTGAAAGGAGTTCAGCATGTTCATCGATCGCGTAAAGATTAAAACCCGCGCCGGTAAAGGCGGAAACGGAATGGCCTCATTCCGCAGAGAAAAATATATCCCGTTAGGCGGCCCGTACGGCGGCGACGGCGGGGACGGCGGCAGCGTCGTCTTTGAAGTCGACACCAATAAATCGACGCTTTTAGACTTGCGTTTCAATAAGCTGATCATGGCCGATGACGGCGTCAACGGGAAGAACAAGAAGATGGCCGGTGCCAGAGGCAACGACATCATCGTCAAAGTCCCACTCGGAACGATCGTCAAAGACCTTAAGGATGATCGTATTTTAGCCGACTTGGTCACCCCCGGACAGCAGGCGACCATCGTCGCCGGCGGCAAGGGTGGTAGAGGCAACTGGCATTTCGCCACCGGCCGCAATCCGGCGCCGGATTATTTTGAAAAAGGCGCACCGGGCGAAGAGCGCGAAGTGCTGGTCGAACTGAAACTGTTGGCGGATGCCGGACTGATCGGATATCCGTCGGTCGGCAAATCGACCATGCTTTCGGTCGTCAGCGCGGCCCGTCCCGAAATCGCCGATTATCCGTTCACGACCATCGTTCCGAATCTGGGCGTCGTCCAGGTCCGCGACGGACGTTCCTTCGTCATGGCGGATCTGCCCGGCTTGATCGCGGGCGCATCGCAAGGCAAAGGTTTGGGGCATCAGTTTCTGCGTCATATCGAGCGCTGCAGAGTCCTGATCCATATCATCGACATGGGCGCCGTCGATCATCGAGACCCGGTCGAAGATTACCGCGTCATCAACGAAGAACTCGGACTTTATCAATACCGCTTGTTGGAGCGTCCCCAAGTGGTCGTCGCCAACAAAATGGATCTGCCCGATGCTGAAGAGAACCTGAAACGGTTCAAAGCGGCTTATCCTGATCTTGAAGTCTTCGAAACGATCACCTTATCCAGCCAAGGCTTGGATGAAGTCCTCTATAAGACGATGCAATTGCTTGAAACGACCCCTGACTTCATTCTGGAAAACCTGAAGGAAGACGGTGTCCACTACAAGTTCATCCCCGAAGAAGAACCCTTCATCATCAGCCGCGTGGGCGACCACACCTGGCGTCTCACCGGCGCACGAATCGAACGCATGTACGCGATGGCCGATTTCTCGACCGATTCGTCGATCCAGCGTTTCTCCCGCAATGTCCGTCTCATGGGCGTCGACGATGCACTGCGCAAAGCAGGGGCAGTCGACGGCGACATGATCCAATTAGCCAACACCGAATTTCAGTTCGTGGAATAGCTCCGGCTATTCCGCTTTTTTTGTGTTCCCGCGCATGGTATAATTGTACACGGTGATAACATGATCGCATTTATTAGCGGCAGAGTGCATAGTTTCGCCCTTGACTGGGTCATCATCGATAACCAGGGGATCGGCTATCGGGTCTTTTTCAATCATCCCGAAGCGCTGTCCCTCAATCAACAGGTTTCCCTTTATACTTATCATTACATCCGTGAGGACGAACAGAGCCTGTACGGATTTTTGAATATGGACGAATATGATCTGTTCGTCAAACTGATCAGCGTCAAAGGCCTGGGCTGCAAGACAGCCGCCGGCATTCTTGCGGCATCTAACTTCCAGCGCATCGTCAACGCGATCGAAGTTTCCGATGTAGCCTATCTCAAAACCATGCCGGGGGTCGGCGCAAAGACCGCCTCGCAGATCATCCTCGATTTGAAGGGAAAACTGGTTGCCGAGCATACCAAGGAACAGATCAGCAATCCCTCATTGTCCGATGCGCTTGAAGCGCTGAAGGCATTGGGCTATAAAGCTTCCGAAATCGCTTCGATCCAGAAGGATCTGATGCTTTCGGACGCGAAGACCAGCGAGGAATATATCCGCTTGGGCATGAGCATCTTGCTGAAGAGAAAGGTGGGCTGACATGGATACCTTACTTTCGGCTTTCAAAGAAGCCGGCGACGATGAAGCAAGTCTGCGTCCGAGCCGTTTGGTCGACTATGTCGGCCAGGATCATCTCAAAGAAAATCTAAAGGTCTTCATACAGGCTGCCTCCAAGCGCAATGAAGCTTTGGACCACGTCCTGCTCTACGGCCCTCCCGGGCTCGGCAAGACCACATTAGCCTATATCCTGTCCAATGAAATGGGCGGCAACATACGCATCACCAGCGGCCCCAGCATCGAGCGCAGCGGCGATCTGGCCGCGATTCTAAGTTCCTTGCAGGCCGGGGA
>JBAVGP010000017.1:0-3550 GCA_049684955.1 Erysipelotrichaceae bacterium | reverse complement strand
TCGCAGTAGCAACAATCGTTGGAGCAGCAATCTTCCCGTTCTTACTCCGCCTGTTATGGGGAAAACTCGTTGAAAACTTCGGCCCGATCGGCGGATGGATGGCAGCGGGATTTATCGTCGGTACGACTTGGACTCTGAATCATTACATGAATCTCATTACGCAATCCGGCACCGCTTGGATCGACATGGGGTTGGCAGCCGGCGTCGGCTTGTTGACCGCTTCGACGTTGGCCGGTGGCAAATTCACCAAAGCAGTCCCGAATATCCTCGCAGCCTTAGTCGGTGGCATTATCGGCGGCTTGATCTTATCATTCGTTCTTCCGAGATAGTTTCCTGAGTCTGAAAATCTCCCCGCTAACTACGGGGGAGATTTAATCAGTATAAAAACGACTATCAAGTCAAAAAAAGGAGAATAACAATGCAAAACTACGTTCTAGCTATTGACCAAGGAACAACCAGTTCACGCGCCATCATTTTTGACCAAAAAACCAACATCGTCGGCGTTGCGCAAAAAGAATTCACGCAGATCTTCCCGAAACCGGGTTGGGTCGAACACAATGCCACCGAAATTTGGACCAGCGTCATTTCCGTCGTTGAAGAAGTTTTAGCATCCACGAAGATCTCGCCTGAACAAATCGTCAGTATCGGTATCACCAACCAACGCGAAACCACCGTTATTTGGGATAAAGAAACCGGATTACCGATTTACAACGCGATCGTTTGGCAGAGCCGCCAGACAGTACCTATTTGCGACGAAATCAAAGCCGCCGGAAAAGCCGACCTCGTTCGTGCGAAAACCGGTTTAGTCGTCGACGCATACTTCTCCGGAACGAAAGTCAAATGGATCCTCGACCACGTCGAAGGTTCACGCGCTCGTGCGAAGAAGGGCGAATTGTTGTTCGGAACGATCGACACCTGGTTGGTATGGAAACTTACCGGCGGAGCCGCTCACGTTACCGATTATTCCAACGCTTCCCGCACCTTGATGTACAACATCTATGATCTCAAATGGGATCCCGAATTGTTGGAAATCTTGAATGTTCCCGCAGCGATGTTGCCGAAAGTCCTACCGTCAAGCTATATCTACGGTAAGACCACGAAAGCCGTCTTCTTCGGATCCGAAACGCCTATTTCCGGTATCGCCGGCGACCAACAGGCCGCTCTGTTCGGACAAGCTTGCTTCAAACCCGGTATGGCCAAGAATACTTACGGTACCGGTTGCTTCATGTTGATGAATACAGGCGAAAAACCTGTTCCTAGCAAAAACGGATTAGTTACGACCATCGCTTGGGGTCTTGACGGCAAAGTCGAATACGCGCTGGAAGGCAGTATCTTCGTCGCCGGTAGTGCGATCCAATGGTTACGTGACGGTCTGCGTATGATCGCTAATGCTCCTGAATCGGAAGAAATCGCCGGTAAAGTTGCTTCTTCCGAAGGTGTCTATGTTGTTCCTGCGTTCGTCGGTCTCGGCGCACCATATTGGGATGACAAAGCTCGCGGAGCGATTTTCGGATTAACCCGTGGTACGACGAAAGAACATCTAGTTCGCGCTACCTTGGAATCCATTGACTTCCAGACCCGCGATATTCTGCAGGCGATGGAAATCGACTCGGGTATCAAACTTGCAGCGTTAAAAGTCGACGGCGGAGCTGTCAAGAACAACCTCTTGATGCAATTCCAAAGCGATATCCTCGGTGTTCCGGTAGAACGTCCGGTCGTCCAGGAAACCACAGCGTTAGGCGCGGCCTTCTTGTCCGGTCTGGCTGTCGGATTCTGGAAAGGCACCAGTGAAGTTACCAACAACTGGAAACTCGATCGTCGTTTCGAACCGAAGATGGGTGCGAAAGAACGCGAAGCTCTGTACGAAGGATGGCAGAAAGCCGTTCACGCCGCGCAGCAATTCGTTCACTAATCGAATCAATCATCACGAAAAGCATGGGAAACCATGCTTTTCTCAGACTGTTGACAAATACAATTGTACTTGTCGGCAGTCTTTTTCTTTGTTTGAAAGGCATTCTTTCATGAAATCCCTAAAAATGGTAAAATAGAGGTGTCAAAGTGAGGGTGCCCGAATGTTTAAAGAGCGCAAGAACCAGCAGGAAGAATTGATCCTGATGACGATGGAACAGATGGTCCCAAAGGATCATCTTTTACGTAAAATCGATGCATCAATGGATCTTTCTTTCATCAACGAGAAGACAAAATCTCTCTATAGCCAAGACAAAGGACGAAATTGCATCGAGCCGGTGGTGCTCTTCAAAATCGTGCTGCTTCAATATCTGTATGGCATCAAATCGATGCGTTCCACGATCAAACAGTGTGAGACGGATGCATCGTTCCGATGGTATCTGGGTATTCCCTTCGGACAGCCGGTGCCTCATTACTCGACCTTCTCGCAGAACTACCTGCGCCGGTATGTCGGGACGACCATCTTCGAAGAAATCTTCGAAGCGATCCTAACGCTGGCGGTACAGCGGAAACTCGTCTCGGGACGGGATCTGTTCACCGATTCGACGCACATCAAAGCCAACGCAAACAATAAGAAATATACGAACCAAATCCATGACGTCGCAATCCAACACAAAACCTCGTTGGAGAACGAAATCAATGCCATCCGAAACGAGTTAGGCAAAGACGAACTATCCTTTGAAGGCGTTGAAGGAACCAAAGCGCAGAAAGTAAGTACGGTGGACCCTGAAAGCGGCTATTATCATCGGGATGAGAAGGAAAAAGGCTTCATGTATCTGGATCATCGGACCGTGGATGGACTAAACAATTTCATCGTCGATGTCCATATCACGCCTGGCAATGTCCATGATTCAAAACCCTATCTGAGCCGCTTGGATTACATTTTGAATAAGTATGGATTTGAGACGAAGAATGTAGGGTTGGATAGCGGGTACTATAGTTGGGAAATCATGGAAGGACTAGAACAGCGAGAAATCTTCAGCGCCATTGCCTATCGGCGCTTCAATGTGAACCGAGACGATCGAAAGAACTTCAAATATATCGAAGAATTGAATGTCTATGTCTGTCCAATTGGATGCATCCTCCCGTTTCGCAATGTCGACAAGATGGGATATAAACACTATTTCGATAAGAAGCAATGCGAGGGTTGTCCACTCCTCGTGCGTTGCGCCGGGAAAAGCAATCGCAAAGAGATTCGCCGACATGTCAAACAAGAAGTCTATGAACGGGCACGGGAGCGACGGTTGAGCGAACACGGGAAAGTATTGTATGCCCGACGCAAGACAACCGTCGAACGCAGCTTCGCGGACAGTAAACAGAACCACGGGTATCGCTACGCCACGCATCGCGGATTAGCCAAAGTCCAAAGCTACGCTTGGCTGTCTTGTGCTGCGCAGAACCTGAAAAAGATGGCCTTACTGCTCCATCAACTCACTTACTCTTCGCTCCCAAAATTCAACGGAAATATCATTTCAACACTTCAACGGCTCAGCGGCCGTTTTCTTTTCCACAAATTAAAAGTACACCCTTTCAAAAGAGTGCACTTGTCATCAGTCTGAAAAGATTCTTCGCTGGGAAGAAT
>JBAVGP010000016.1:0-2848 GCA_049684955.1 Erysipelotrichaceae bacterium | reverse complement strand
ATTTCAACTCGCATACGTCTTTATTTAGTGAATAGTCTGCAAAGAATTCTATTCACAAAAAAGATCGCTATCGATCAGAAAGAGGTACCTATTTTGAACAATGAAGTAACAGAACAAACAGTAGAATTATCGGAGTCAGCAGTTAGAAGACCTTCGGAAAGGTACGAACAACTCCAGTTCGATCTCGATTTTGATGACGAATATGAAATCATCAAGAGTCGCAGCATTAGTGCTCGAAGCAAACGATTTTATCACTTCGAGTAGCCAGTACCCTCTGGCTTTCTTCCATCTATCTATTTAGGTAGAGTACCAACAATGTACCCAATCAATAAACCAGATCCACAGGATCGAAAAGGAGCATTATGACATTCAGAGAATTATTACGCAAACCATTTTGGACACCGAAAGACTTATCCCTGGCCACGGGGATTTCCGTATCGAGAGCACGTTCCTTCATGCAAATTTTACGTGCAGAATTAACCCATGACGGGTATATCAACATGGCCTGTTCGAAGGTACCAGCGAAGACCGTCATCGACCGTTTCAACATCGATCTCGAGTTCATCGAAAAGAACGGCGGACTCGACGTCGAACTCGAATCCAAGTAGCCGCGTACAATCTTAATCCGACAGCCTATAATTCGATATACAAGCATGAATAGGTTAAAAAAGTCAATGAATATAGAAAGGGGTAACTATGTCTGTACGCAAAGCAAAGAACGGATTCTTCTATTTCTCGGTACGGCTGCCGGATAAAAACGGCAGCTTACGACAGAAGAAAGTCCAGAACAGTAACTGGAAGACAAAAAAAGAAGCACTCGAAGCCGAGCGAGTGTTTCTCAATCTCAATTCACAAGTCATCCGAAAAATGAAGTATAAAGATCTCTTCGATCTCTTCATTCACAATAGGGAAACCAAACTCAAAGAACGATCGATCCAGACTTACAAGGATGTCCACCGGTTTCACATTTTACCTGAGTTCGGCAATCTACTTATCACGAATATCACGAAAGAACAGATCCGCAGATGGCAGAAAGAACTGGTCAAGAATGAATATTCCGACAATTATATGAAGACGATCCAAACCAATTTCCGCAGAGTCCTGATATGGGGACTAAACAACGACTATATCGATCTGAATCCGTTCAAGATCGAATATACCCATAAGAATCCTGCGAAACCGGAAATGAAATACTTCACCCTGGATGAATTCAGGCAGTTCAAGTCCGTCATCGACGATCCTGCCTACTCGATCATCTTTGATGTTCTCTACTGGTGCGGCTTACGAAAAGGCGAGCTACAAGCTTTGAAGTTCACCGATATCGACTTCAGGGAGAACGTGATCCACATCGATAAGACCTATGATTATCGAAACCATATCATCACGACCCCGAAGTGTCGGACTTCCTATCGGGACGTCATGATGACCACCGAGTTAAGAAAATCCTTATTCGACTACATCGAAACCTGTAAGAAACTGGCAGGCTTCAAACCGGATTTCTACCTGTTCGGCATCGATACGCCGATCGCACCGACCACGCTCGACCGTAAGAAGAGCCAATATTGCAGGTTGTCCGGCGTGAAGCAGATCCGCATCCATGACTTCAGGCATTCCCACGTCTCCCTGCTGATCAATCACGGAATCAACGATTTCGATATTTCGAAGCGCTTAGGTCACTCTAGGGACATGGTCAATAACACTTACGGTCACTGGTTCAAGAAGAGTCAGGAGAACCTGGTCAGCAAGCTGGATCGGATCAGCGAGATCAAACCGAATAGCCGGTCACTCAGGAACTGACGAAAAAGGTCCTGGAAGTTCAGGACCTTCAGACTATCGGAGAGAAAGACACACAGACCACGGTCTCCGTATGCGACCGTGACGGAACGATAATTATCAGAGGGATTATTGTCGATTTCTAGAATCGCGCAACTTCCATTTTTAGTGTTCTATTTGCTGATTGAAGTGTCATAGTACAATAATTCTATAGGGAGCCTTCCTTATTTTTTCCTTGCTTTATACTCAAGAACTAACATAAACCCAACTGAAATTACTAGTACGATGATAGTTCCATATATAAAAACGAGTTTCAATTCTTCGATTAGGCCATTCTTAGAGTTTAGTGAAATATCTGCTTCAAGAGCGTAAATCAATACACCGCTCAAGATACATAGATAGCCAGTAATTTGTAAAAGAAAGGTCGAATGCATAATTCGATTCGTGTTTGAATCAATAATCATGAAAAATGGTCTCTTACGAAACATGATTTTTTTATCACTAACAAGATGAGAGTAATCATTAATTCTATATCCAAGTAAAATGAAAATGCATCCTGACATGAATAGTATTCGGGATAATGAATCTTCAATCATGGTATTCCTTCAACTTTCTTGAAATGTGATTCTTCACAACTTCCCAATTTCCATTACTGAAATCATATCCGATTCTCATCTATAGTTACAAGAGATTTCTGAACGTCGTCTCCGTATGCAGCCGTGATCGCACGATCACACCAAGTAATAAGTATGCCTAGCCTATTCGATTTCGTGCGAACGTGTCGACGTATGGAGACGCGGGGTTGATTTGATGACTAATCGAACTCTGCCTTCACATTCGAATTTTCAAGCAGTGTTTTGAGAATCATTACCCAAATATCTTCATTGTAGTTACTTGGAAAATTAAAATCTTTTACCTTGTCTCTATCAATTAATAGAGGCAGGAAATCCGGAACAACATTTTTCACAAGAAAGGATCTGTGTTTTTTAACCAGGTTTTTATGATCCTGAATTATTCTATTATAGAGTTCAATAGGGAATACTTTGGCGATGATAGACATTGATCCGATCATAAC
>JBAVGP010000015.1:0-1949 GCA_049684955.1 Erysipelotrichaceae bacterium | reverse complement strand
ATCAAAGACTGTGCGATCCTGCTAACGAATGAGACGCTTGATACTACGGCGATCGACAGGCAACTCGGAACGCTATATTTCGCATTGTACGGATGCATCGAAAAAGAGGAGCGTATCTTATTTCCGCTCGCGCAGGAATTATTGACTTCGCAGGAAATGGATGCGTTGCTTCGCGAGAGTTTCGACTATGGGTTTCCTTTCATCCAAGCACCGTCAAAACCGCTCGAATCCAAAGAAGACAGTCTGCCTTCCGGAGTCTTCAAAACAGAGACCGGTTCCTTAAGCAATACCGAAATCTTGGCAATCTTCAGCGCGCTGCCGGTCGATCTGACTTTCGTGGATGCACATGACAAAGTCCGCTTCTTCTCCAAAGCCAAAGACCGGATCTTCCCGCGTACACCGGCAATCCTCGGACGCGATGTCCGTCATTGCCATCCGCCCGACAGCGTCCATGTCGTGTTGGAGATCATCGACACTTTCCGAGCGGGGACGCAGGACAGCGCGACCTTCTGGATTCAAATGGGATTCAGATTTATCTTGATCCAATATTTCGCCTTACGTGATCCGGACGGGGTTTATCTCGGTACCTTGGAAGTCAGTCAAAATGTTACGGAAATCCGCGGATTGGAAGGACAACGACGGATTTTATCATGGGAAGCAGAAAAATAGGTCGCAAGACCTTTTTTGTCATATGTGCATGACGCTGTGTGTCGGATGAATCACCAAGTATGGTAAAATAAGGACAGAAAACGAGGGCGACCCGATGAGCGATATCTATCAAAATTCGATGGAGAAACATATGGAGTGGAAAGGGAAGCTGCGCATCGTCGCACATGCCCCGCTCAACGACCGTGCCGAACTGGCGTTGGCCTATACGCCCGGCGTCGCGGCCGCTTGTCTAGCGATCCAGGCAGATCCATCCCGGCTTGACGAATTGACGTGGGTCAATTCCACGGTCGCGGTGATCAGCGACGGGTCGGCGGTGCTTGGTCTCGGGAATATCGGACCCAAAGCCGGCATGCCGGTGATGGAAGGCAAGGCGGCGCTCTTCGCGCGCTTCGCCGGACTCAACGCGATTCCGATCTGTCTCGATACCCAGGATCCCGAAGAAATCATCAAGATATGCAAGGCGTTGGCACCGTCGTTCGGGGGAATCAACCTCGAGGATATCTCGGCGCCCCGTTGCGTGGTGATCGAGCGTCGTTTGAAAGCGGAACTCGATATCCCAGTCTTCCATGATGACCAACACGGGACGGCGATCGTCGTGCTTGCCGGGCTGATCAATGTACTGCGTCTGACCGGCAAACAAAAAGAAGAGATGGTCATCACGGTCAGCGGAACCGGCGCGGCGGGATCTTCGATCCTGAAACTGTTGCGCGATTATGGTTTCAAAACCCTGTATGCATTTAATAAAACCGGTATCCTGACCCGCCAGAACGCACTCGAACAGGATTTCCTGCAGGTCGAATTGGCGGAATTCGTCAATCCAGGCCAAGAACTGCTTTCGTTGATCCAGGCTTTATCCCTCAGCGATGTATTCATCGGGGTTTCCGCACCGAAATTGGTCAGCGCCTCGATGGCGGCTGGTATGAAGAAGGACGCGGCTGTCTTCGCGATGGCCAATCCCGAACCGGAGATCGATTATGATACGGCGAAAGCCGCCGGAGTACGCATCGTCGGGACCGGACGCTCGGACCGACCCAACCAGATTAACAATGTCCTGGTATTTCCGGGACTCTTCAAAGGCGCTTTGGCCGCCAAAGCCGGACAGATCACAGAAGCGATGAAAATCGCGGCAGCCGAAGGCTTGGCATCGCTGATTTCCGATGAAGAACTAAGCGACGACTATATCATCCCCGATGTCTTTGACCAACGGGTCGCGGATACGGTCGCCCAAGCAGTCAGCATCGAAGCAAGGAGGAAATGAAATGAGCCCGGATAAGAAACTG
>JBAVGP010000014.1:0-6079 GCA_049684955.1 Erysipelotrichaceae bacterium | reverse complement strand
TAAGCGGATTCCTTATCCAGTGCGAGGGTTTCGCCGATTGTGATCGGATGATGGAAAAAATACTGCTGCATTATTCCATTTCCCCTTCTTCGGCGAGTTTGCGCAGCTGTTTCACTTCGAAAGGTTTCAGTCGGCGGTATTCGCCCGGCACCATGTCGTTGACTTTGATGAAGGCGAAACTCTTGCGGTGCAGACGGGTGACTTCATAGCCCAGCGCTTCGACCATCCGTTTGACCTGATGGTTCTTGCCTTCTTTGATGGTCAAGTCGAAATCGGTCGTCTTGCGGCCGAAATCCTTATGCGTGATCCAGACTTTGGCCGGTAATGTGATCGATCCGTCATCCAGCTGGATGCCGTGTTCGAGGTTCTTGATCTGCGGGGTCGTCAAAATCCCGTTGATATGCACTTCGTAGGTCTTCGATAAATGGTAGCGCGGATGGGTCATCTCGTTGGCGAATTCACCGTCATTGGTCAAAATCAGGACGCCGGTGGTATCGTAATCCAGCCGCCCGACCGGGAAGATCCGCTGCGGGACGTCTTTCATCAGCTGCACGACCGTATTGCGGTCATGTTCGTCGTTGAGGGTGCAGATGACTTTCTTGGGTTTATACATGACATAGTAGACTTTGTCTTCGCCGTCGAGTTTCTTCCCGTCGACGCAGACTTCGCTGCCTTTTTTCGCTTTGAAGCCCAAGGTATCGATCACGACGCCGTCGACGGTGACCCGTCCGGCCAGGATCAGTTCTTCCGCTTTACGGCGGGAGGCGACACCGGCTTGGGCGATGATTTTCTGTAGTCTTTCCATGATTCTCCTTACTCGAAGAGTTGGTCGCTCAAGCGCGACTCTTCATATTTAGGCAGATGCGGCAGTTCATCCAGACTGATGAGTTTGAACAGGTCCAGAAACTCGTCGGTGATTTCGTAGAGGATCGGTCGACCGGCCGATTCGGCCCGCCCCGCTTCGCGCACCAGATCCTGCGCCAAGAGTTTCTTCAGCATCATATCGCAGCCGACGCCGCGGATCTCTTCGATCTCCATGCGCGTGACCGGTTGTTTATAGGCGATGATCGCCAAGGTTTCCAAGGCGGATTGGGATAAAGTCCGGGTTTTGGACAGGGTCAGGATGCGTTGGACGTATTCGCGCACGAACGGTTTCGAAATGAATTTATAGGTTTCGTTATAGTTGACCAGTTCGAACCCGCGTTTTTCGTCCGCATAGGTCGCGAGCATGTCGTTGAGGATGTCCTTCACCGAATCCTGCGGCAGGTTCATCGCATCGGAAAGCTGCGCGAGCGTCGCGCCTTCGTCCCCGAATACGAACAGGATGCCTTCCAAAATCGCTTCAATCGTCATATCCATCGTACCCGCTCCTTTTGAACCATATTTCGTCGTCTTCGATCGTGAAAACCAGTTCCTGCAGCCGCAGCATATCCAAGATTGCCAGGAAAGTCACGATGACCATATGCACTTCCAGACAATCGGCGCTCAGATCACTGAACGAGAACGGTTCCGGCAGACGATCGATGATCTCACGCAATTGCTGGGTGCGCTGCTCGATTGACAGTTCGCGCTGGGCGATGCGGACCTCCACGTTGTTGACGAGGTGGAAACGCGACAGACAGCGTTTCATCGCTTTGATCAGATCATAGGAATCGACCTGCAGGAAATTGAGGTTCTCTTCGGAAGCCATCTTGAGCACTTCGCGGTCGATCGGTTTGGGCATTTGTAAAGCCCGTTCGTCGAAACGATGCTGCAAGGCTTCGCTGACTTCCTTGAATTTCTGATATTCGATCAGCCGCTGGATCAGTTCTTCGCGGGTGTCTTTCTGATAGTCCTCCGCTTCCAGCAGGCTTTCATCGCGCGGCAGACAACGGCGCGATTTGTATTCGGTCAGCGACGCCAATTCAACTAAAAATTCACTGGCGATTTCCAGATGCATTTTATCCATGGCATGGATGAATTCGATGTACTGGTCGATCAACACATCGACGTCCAGCGCAAAGAGATCCAGTTTTTTCTCGCGAATCAGGTGCAACATCAAATCGAGGGGACCCTCGAAGACGGTGCTGTTTACGGTAAATGACATTTTCTCACCTGTCCTATTATACCAAAATACGACCGTCTGCGAAAGGGCGAATGCGGCGGCCGCGTACGAGCGCAAAAAAGGGGGTTGTCCCCCCTAGAGTTTGGCGTAGATCAAGGCTTGGCGCTGCGTTTCTTCCTTGACGATCTCGAAGGTCGCGTAAAGTTCGGCGATCCAATCCGGCGTCAGGGCTTTGTCATGGTGGATGAATACCAGCGTATCGCCGACATCGACCTGCTGGCCGACTTTCTTGTCGAGCACCAGGCCGACCGCCGGGTTGACGGCGTCTTCCTTGGTCGCCCGACCGGCGCCCAGTTCCATCGCCAATGTCCCCAGCGCCATCGCTTTGATCGAGCGGATGTAGCCATGGGTCTTGGCTTTGAGTTCGGTGACGTAGTTGGCTTGAGGCAGTTTTTCGGGATGCAGGACATACTCCGCATCGCCGCCCTGGGCTTGTACGAACTGCACGAATTTGGCGAACGCGCTGCCGTCTTTGATGGTGGCTTCCAGCATTCTGCGGGCTTCTTCGTCGTTCTTGGCGACTTTGGTCATCTTCAGCATGATGCTGCCGGCTTCCAGCACCAAGGCCGTGAAGTCCTCGGGTCCTTTGCCATGCAGAGTGTCGATCGCTTCCTTCACTTCGAGCGCGTTGCCGATCGCGTTGCCCAACGGTTCGTTCATATCGGAAATGATGGCGTGCGTGTCGCGGCCCATCCCGTTGCCGATGCTGATCATCGCTTTGGCCAGTTCGATCGCGCGCTGCGGGGTATGCATGAAGGCGCCGTCGCCGTATTTGACGTCCAGCAGGATCGCATCCGAGCCGGCCGCCAGTTTCTTCGACATGATCGATGAAGCAATCAGCGGGATGGCCGGGACAGTCCCGGTCACATCGCGCAATGCATAGAGTTTCTTGTCGGCCGGGACCAACTGGGCCGATTGCCCGATGATCGCCAACCCGATCGAATTCACCTGTTTGATGAACTGTTCTTCCGTGAGTTCGACATGGAAACCGGGGATCGATTCAAGTTTGTCGATCGTCCCGCCGGTATGCCCGAGTCCTCGGCCCGACATCTTGGCGACTTTCGCACCTGCTGCCGCGACCATCGGTCCCAATACGAGACTGGTCTTGTCGCCGACGCCGCCGGTGCTGTGTTTGTCGACTTTGATGCCATCAATCCTGCTTAAGTCGAAAACATCGCCGCTGTTCATCATCGCCATCGTCAACGCGGTCGTTTCTTCGGTGTTCATGCCGTTGAGGACGATCGCCATCAATAATGCCGATACCTGATATTCGGGGATGTCCCCTTTTACGTAATTGTCGATCCAGAATAGGATTTCTTCCTGCGTCAAGACGCCTTTATCCCGTTTCTTCTCGATGATTTCCACAAATCGCATGGTTAGCCTTCTTTCTTGTCCATCATGGTCTGGATTCTCTCTTTGACGATATCGATGGTCTCCTGGGTCGATTTTGAACCGAATTCCTCGAATGTCAACAATTTCCCGATTTTGACGGTGACGGTGAAGCGGCGTCCGCCCGGGGCGTCCAACACTTTATAGGCATCGCACAGTGCGATGGGGATGATCGGTCTCTGCGCGATATACGCGGGTTTCAATGAACCGGCTTTAAATTCGCCCAACTGCGCGCTTTTGGCGCGCGTGCCTTCCGGGAAGATCAGCAGGTTACGTCCGCCTTTCAGACATTCGGCGGCTTCCTTGATCATACGCATCGAATCCTTGATGCTGTCACGGTCGAAATAGATCATTTCCATTGTGGTATACCATTTCCCCAGAATCGGGATTTTCTTGCCTTCGATCTTACCGACGGCTCTGAACGGCATATCGAGGGCGCCGAACATCACGAATGCGTCGAGGCTTCCCTGATGGTTGGCAATCAGCAGATGACTGCCATCCTTCGGGAGATTTTCGATGCCTTCGATCTTCAGTTTCGTATTCGTCAGACGCAATACGGTATGCGCCCAAATACGGGCGACCTCAAAACGAAGTTCGAAATCTTTCTTGCGCACCCGCGCGGCGGAAATATAGATGGCCGGAATCAGTAAGATTATTTTGAACCAGAGTTTGATTTTCTTCCACTGTTTAATCATGTTTTTCCTTCCTGATCAAGGTTTTCACGCAGAATCCGGGATAATTCTCGACTGCGACGACATCGAATGCATCTTTATCATAAACGGGAAATGATGTATCCGCGTCATAGACGCCTTCGACTTCGGTGATGACCATTTTGTCGCAATAGGACATCGCCTGCATGTAGATGCCGGCTCCCCCGCAGATGAAAATCTCTTCTTTCGTGTTACGGTTCGCTTCCAAAAACGAGGTGAAATCATGGATCGTCTCGATGCCTGGATAATACGCCTTCAGCGTGACATCATGCGTCACGATCATGTTGATGCGGTTGGGCAAAGGTTTGCCGATCCCGAGAAAAGTCGTCTTCCCCATCACGACGGTATGACCTAAGGTACGCTGTTTGAACAGTTTCAAATCTTCGGGCAAATGCCAGGGCATCAGACCGTTCTTGCCGATGTTGCCGGCTTCGTCCATCGCGGCGATCAATGTAAACATCAGACGCTCACCTTCCCTTTGATCAACGGATACGGATCGTAGTTTTCGAGGATGAAATCATCATAACGGAAATCTGCGATGTCCGTGACGTTGCGTGCGAAACGTAAAACAGGCAAAGGTCTCGGCGTGCGGGTCAGCTGCAGCGCCACCTGTTCGCGGTGGTCGTTGTAGATGTGCACATCGCCGAAGGTATGGATGAACTCGCCGGGCTGATAACCGCAGACATGCGCGATCATCAAAGTCAGCAAGGCATAGGAAGCGATATTGAACGGCACGCCCAGGAATACGTCGGCGCTGCGCTGATACAGTTGGCAGCTGAGCCGTTTCTGGTCGGAGGACACATAGAACTGCATCATCATATGGCACGGCGGCAAGGCCATGTCTTCAAGCTGCGAGGGGTTCCAGGCACTGATGATATGGCGGCGTGAGAACGGATTTTTCTTCAGTCCTTCGATCAGGACGGACAACTGGTCGACCCCGTCGAAATCCCGCCACTGTTTCCCGTAGACCGGTCCCAGATCACCGAATTTCAGCGCGAACGCTTCGTCGTCTTTGATCTTCGCGATGAATTCCTCCATCGTCTCACCCTTATATTCCGGGTTCTGCATATATTTCTGATAAGGCCAGTCGTTCCAGATCCGCACGTTTTCCAACACCAGCGGACGGATGTTCGTAGAGCCCTGGATGAACCATAAAAGTTCGACCGCGAGCGATTTGAAGTGGACCTTCTTGGTGGTCAGCAAGGGGAAACCTTCCGCCAGGTCGATGCGCATCTGATAACCGAATATCGAACGGGTGCCTGTCGATGTCCGATCCGGACGGTCGCTGCCTTTTTCAAGGATCGTTTCCAACAATTCCAAATATTGTTTCATGATCTACCTCTCATCAACAGTATACAATATGCGGGCGAAAGAAAAAACGGTTTACACCGTTTTACCTACTATTTGGTGTTAAGGAACAAAACCATTTCCGTCTACAACTTATTAGTTATTGTGTAAAGGTTGACTAAATAGACTTGTTTAGGATTGTGTAGTTTAGTACCATTTCGATTGATTTAGTGGTTTTATGTAAAAGTGAGCTAATGATCATTAGCGTAGAACCATTCTCCAAGCTTATAATCATAGTACTCATTTACAGTATACTTGCATGGAAAATTCGAACACCCATAAAATTTCCTCAGTGTTGTCGAATTTGTTCGAATTATCAAATTTCCTTTTTTGCATTTTGGACATTGGCCGCCATAAACATCATTATCACTAAAATCAGGATAATAGACGGGTCTCTTAATCGAATTTTTAATATCAACCGTTGTCAACTTAGTGTCAGTAATCTTTTCAGAGTTTTTTAAGTCTTCACTTGCTCTGGAATCAGCTAAAATGAACTGTTGAAGGCATTTTGGTCTGCAGGATTCTGCAA
>JBAVGP010000013.1:0-2104 GCA_049684955.1 Erysipelotrichaceae bacterium | reverse complement strand
CAAAACAAAAGCGGAAATCAAGGTGAAGAACATCGTCAGCACCATATTCAACCGCGCATAAAGAACCCGGTCGACTTGGAGCGGTTCATGGATGCGTATCAGTTGACGGGTGGAAAATAGATTGGTCATGGAATGCCTCCGGTGCTTATTCTATCATGTGCAAGGGAAAAGAGGAATCTTGAAGTCTTGAGAGTGATGCTTATCCCCAAGAATCCGATAGTTTTATTCCCAATAATACTGCATTTTCATTCCCTGTTTTATTGATAAGGGATGGAAATATCGATTCTTCTAGAGTTTTGGGAAATAGGAAACCTTGATGTCCCTCGGATCGACATCGAGCTGGATCACATCCAACGCGATCCCTTTGTCATCCAGGATCAAGGCGGTGAGTCTTCCGCCATAGACACAGGCAGTGTCGATATCGTAGCTGCGGGCGACGGGATTGAAGGTAGGGATGAAGTCGAACAGCGGCGTATGCCCGTAAACTTGGGTTTTCCCGATAAATTTGATTTCGGAACGGTGCCAGATCAGTGATTCCCTTTCGTAAGGGTCATCCGCAAAAGCCGACAAGCCGGCATGCGAGACATGCACGTAGACATCTTCATAATAAAGAGGTAAATTGGCGAACCATGCGACATCTTCCTTTATCGGCTTCTTTGCTTTTCTATATTGCGTGATGGTTTCCCCGCCCATCGAGCCGAACCACTGTTCATTCTCCCCCGACATCACCACGGTCAGCACTTCGTCTTCATGGTTGCCCAATACGAAGGTGACAATTTCAGGATACTTGCTTTGTAGCTCGCGGGCATAAGCGACGGTTTCCACGATGAAATTCCCGCGGTCGACCAAATCGCCGACCTGGATCAATCGTTGGGTATTGGGATCCCAACGTTCGATCATCTTTTGAAAGGTATGCAGACATCCGTGGACGTCCCCGACGATGAAGTAGTTCATGGCGATCCCTTCGTTTCTTTCGTATGCGGTATGAATGGACTATTCTTCTTTCCTCTATTATGTATGAAAATCGTCCTTTGTAAAAGAGGTTGCATCCTAAACGAAGACTTTCTATCTTATTGAAAAAGTGAGAACACCCTTCTCTGTTTTCGAGATTCGCTTGACACGGTCACTATCTATTTCGATACTGCGCATCAATCCCTTGTGATCGGACGGAATCGACCCTTAGAAAAATCTGTTGCGCTGCATTTCGCAATGAAAAAATCTGTAAAAAAGTTGTTGACAAGGATTATTAGGTAATGTATTATCTTTTATGGGTAACATGTTACCTATTATACTTACATTGCAGAATCCAGAAAGAAAAGTGAGGACAGTAAAATGAAATTCAAAAAACCAGTCTTGATCCTTGTCGGGATCGTCATCGTTCTATCCGCTGTATGTAGTGTTTTGGGATTAACCTTTGGCGGTAACGGAAATCCCCGAGAATTCTTGTCCATCGGCGGGGAGACGATCAAGATATTCGGCAGCGGCCTGTATAAAAACGATTCCCTATCGGTCGTGGCGCAGGGAAAGGCATCGGATCTGGTGACCTTGGTGTTCGCCATTCCCTTGTTGATGGTTTCCCTTGTTCAATCCTATCAGGGGTCGATCAAAGCCAGACTCATCATGACCGGAACCTTGGGTTATTTCCTTTATACCTACATGTCCTACACCTTCTTATGGATGTATAACCCGTTATTCATCGTCTATGTGCTGCTGATGTCCGCAAGTCTGTTCGCTTTCATCTTGGCGATCTTGTCCTTCGATAACGAAAAAATACCGGCTTTGTTCAGCGAGAAACTGCCGGTTCGGTTCTTGGGCGGATTCCAACTGTTCATCGCATTCGCGATCGGCATGCTTTGGCTGGGTAAAATCGCGCCGACCATTCTGAATGGCACCATTCCGGTCGGATTGGAACACTATACGACCTTGGTCATCCAAGGCATGGACTTGGGATTCGTCGTTCCCGCCGCAGTGTTGTCAGGCATTCTACTGATCAAACGGAAACCTTTGGGTTATCTGTTGTCGTCCGTCATCATCATCAAAGGCATCACCATGCTCACCTGCATTTCAGCAATGATCATCAATTCATATCTGAGCGGGATTGAGA
>JBAVGP010000012.1:0-19386 GCA_049684955.1 Erysipelotrichaceae bacterium | reverse complement strand
GTATAAAGCCTATCGGATCGATGATGAAACAAAGAACATCGTGATCGTAACGGTGATCGCCGCCTTGATCAAACTCAGCGGACTGCTAGTTCCGGGCAACCTGTCCATCCTGGTTCTCAATCCGGTTCTCTCCATCCTGATGGAAGGTTTGGCGGTTTTTCTGGTAATGAAATGGATAAAGTCGAACTCTTATGAAACAGGATGGATGGCTGGTTTCTCCTCCGGTTTCATTTGGCGGTCCATCTTTCTTCTATACATGCTCGTATTGGCAAAATTCAATCTGCCGGCAGGATTGGTCACCAGCGGGTTGTCCGTCAGTATGCGGTTTCTCTTTCTTGAAAGCATCGTCAATGCGATCCTGATCAGTGCCTTTCTGAAAACGCAGTTTAGTCGGACTACAGTCACCTTGCGGCCAGTGACTGTCTGGGGACTTCTCGCGTTCTCGATCGTGCTCCAGATCGCGCTGTGATCTGCATATCTCATGCGTTCGCTGACTCTTATCACCGGAGCTGTCGATGCCGGAAAAACCATGACATTGATCGGGCTTTTCAATTCGAAACCCAGACAGAGCGCAGAGGGTTTCGCAACTATCAAGCGATTCTCCGAACAGGATGGTTCCTTCATCGGATACGACCTTCGGATCCTATCGACGGGTGAAGAAATATCTTTCATATGGCTGAAGGAGAAATACCACGATGAATTTGATGATCATTTTGACTTCAACCGTTTCGTTTTCGCTCAATCCGGCTTCGACATCGGCACACGGATCATATCGGAAGCTGTGCTAGATGCGGCCGTCCGCGATCTCTTCATCGACGAAATCGGTCCGCTCGAGATAATGGGAAAAGGCTTTTCAAATGCGCTGCGGAATGCGCTCGACAGTGACAAGAACGTGACGATTACGATCAACGAAAAGAATGTGGATGCTTTTGTGCGGTGCTATCAGATCGATCGGTATCAGATCGTCGCTTGCGGATGATGACGTATCCGGCAGGATTCTTCTTGGACATAAAAACACCAGTCAAGATACAAAATCCCCAACATCTTGACGCGACCCGTCGAATGACATAAAATGAGTAAGAATAACGGTAGGTGAGGCTACCGCAAGGATACGGATTGCTGCCGCGGAGTAGTGGAGACACTATGAGAAGGTCAACAGTTGTTGTCGCGAAGGCAACGACTAACGCAATTTCACCGCCTTGCGAAGCTAAAGCTTGAACGATGCAAAAGTGAGTTTTTCTTACTATACCATCGCTCGGGATGGTTTTTTATTTAAGGTTCGGATCAGTTGAAATGAAAACATTATCGAACAGGGGAAAACCGATGGGAAACAAACCGAATACACTAGAAACGAAACCTGAGAACCTCCAACAAGTTCTGACCTACGCATTCATGACCAACGATGAAGTGTTGGAATCTTTTCATTCGGGAAAAGAAGGACTCAGCGAAGAACAGATCGGACTCAACCAAGTCAAATATGGCAAGAACGAAATCAATCAAGGGAACAAATACAGTATCATCAAAGGATTGTTCGATGCGTTCATCAATCCATTCTCGCTGGTGTTGATCACCTTGGTATCCGTCTCCTATTTCTCGGATGTCATCTTCGTGCCTGCCGCGGAACGCAGCTACACCTCCATCATCATCGTTTTGGTGATGATCGTATTGGGCGGCATTCTCAGTTTCTCGCAGGAATTCAGATCCAGTAAAGCATCCGAACAGTTACGCGCGTTCGTGAAAACATATGCCACCGTTCTACGTAAAGGCAAGGCGAAAGTCGAAATACCGCTCAGTGAAATCGTCGCCGGGGATATCGTCACTTTAGCCGCCGGTGCCCTCGTGCCGGCCGATGTCCGCATCCTGACCTGCAAGGACCTGTTCATCAGCCAATCAGCTCTGACTGGCGAAAGCGAACCGGTGGAAAAGATCCAGAACGGCGTGCATAAAGAAGGGGTATCGTCACCTTTGGAATGCGTGAATCTGGCTTTCATGGGCAGCACCGTCACCAGCGGGACCGCCATCTGCATCGTCGTCGCGGTCGGCAAGGAAACCATTTTGGGCAGCATCGCCAAAGTCGTCAATGAAACAGAGACGATCACGAGTTTCGAAGCCGGGATCGCTTCGGTGACGAAACTGCTTGTCAGTTTCATGTTGGTCATGGCACCGCTCGTTTTCTTGGTGAACGGCATCTCCAAAGGCGACTGGCTCCAAGCGTTGCTCTTCGGATTATCCATCGCGGTCGGCCTGACGCCTGAAATGCTTCCGTTGATCGTCTCGACCAACTTGGCGAAAGGCGCGCTGGAAATCGCGAAAAAGAAAACGATCGTCAAACAATTGCGTTCGATCCAGAATTTCGGCGCGATCGACATTCTGTGCACCGACAAGACAGGGACCCTGACGCAAGACCGGGTCATTCTTGAAATGCATCTCGATATCCACGGTCAGGAAGACGAACGCGTATTGCGCCATGCTTTCCTCAATAGTTATTACCAGACCGGATTGCGCAACCTGATGGATGTCGCGATCTTGAATCACGAAGACGAACAGAATTTGAAAGATTTGCCGAAACAATATATCAAAATCGATGAAATCCCGTTCGACTTCAACCGGAGAAGAATGAGCGTTGTCATCCAAAGCGGCGAAACCAAGATCCAGATCATCACCAAAGGCGCGATCGAGGAAATGCTTAAGGTATCGACCTTCGCCGAATATCGCGGGGTCGTCGAACCATTGACACAGAGTATCTGCGACGAAGTCCTGGCGACCGTGCAGAAACTCAACGAACAAGGCATGCGGGTCATCGGGATCGCGCAGAAACGGATCGACGGGAAGAAGACGGCGTCCGTCGAGGATGAATCCGGCATGGTCCTGATGGGATACCTGGCGTTCTATGATCCTCCCAAAGAAACGACGCGGGCTGCGATCGCAGCCTTGCATAAAGTCGGCATCGAAATCAAGATCCTCACCGGGGACAATGAAAAAGTGACCGGCTATGTCTGCAAGCAAGTCGGACTCGACGTACCCAATATCCTGTTGGGGAACGACATCGAAGCGATGAACGATGAGACATTGAAGAAGGAATTGGAAACCGCCGTCGTGCTGGCGAAATTATCCCCGATGCAGAAAGCGCGCGTCGTGCGGGCTTTACGCGAAAACGGACATGTCGTCGGCTTCATGGGTGACGGCATCAACGACGCGGCCGCCATGAAACAAGCGGATGTCGCGATCTCCGTGGACACCGCTGTCGACATCGCCAAGGAATCGGCCAACATCATCCTGCTCGAAAAAGACCTGATGGTCCTGGCGGAAAGCGTCTATGCGGGACGCCGGACCTTCGGAAACATCATCAAATACATCAAGATGACGGTCAGCTCCAATTTCGGGAACATGTTCTCGGTCTTGGTTGCGAGTGCGTTCCTGCCGTTCTTGCCGATGCTCCCGATCCAGATTTTAGCTCTGAACCTGGTCTATGATTTCTCCTGCATGGCGATCCCATGGGATACGATGGATCAGGAATATCTGCTGAAACCGAAAAAATGGAACGCAAGTACGATCAAACGCTTCATGATCTGGTTCGGACCGGTCAGCTCCATCTTCGATATCACGACCTATCTGGTCATGTTCTTCATCATCTGTCCCGCGGTCGCGGGCGGTGCGTATTATGCCGAAGCGACCAACAAGCTGTTATTCGTCGCTACCTTTAATGCCGGCTGGTTCGTCGAATCGCTGTGGACGCAGATGCTCGTCATGCATATGATACGCACCGAGAAAATCCCGTTCATCCAGAGCCGTGCGACCAATCCCGTCCTGCTTGTCACGACCACCTTGCTGGCGGTCGGAACCTTGCTCCCGTTCACGCCGTTCGCCGGCGCCATTGGCTTATCGAAGCTTCCGCCGGTCTACTTCATGTTCCTCTTCGGGACAGTCGTGCTGTATATGCTGCTGATCAACATCGTGAAGAAAATCTATATCCGCCGTTACAAAGAATTGCTATAAAGAAGCATCGATTCAATTCCTATTTAGGGATATCCAGCATCGGGATATCCTTTTAATTGTTTACTTCGTTAACAATACGTATAATGGAATTAGCGAGGTTAACACTATGAACGAATTCTATTCACAAAGTTTTGCCAAAGGAAAGATCGAACTTTCCTATGCTTCGAAGATGATGAACCGGCATGGGATCATCGCCGGTGCGACCGGGACAGGGAAGACCATCACATTGAAAGTATTGGCTGAATCCTTCAGCGCACACGGCGTCCCGGTCTTTCTGGCCGATGTCAAAGGCGATCTGGCCAGTGTCGCCCTGCAAGGAGCAACCAATCCGAAATTGGAAGAACGCATCAAGATGCTGGGATTGGACGGGTTCGATTTCAGATCGTTTCCGACCCGCGTGTGGGATTTGTTCGGAGAGAAGGGACATCCGGTCCGCACGACGATCAGCGAAATGGGACCGTTGCTGATTTCCCGTTTGCTTCAACTCAACGAGACCCAAGGCGGAGTGCTGAATATCGTCTTCAAGATTGCGGATGACGAAGGCTATCTGCTGATCGATCTGAAGGATTTACGGACCATGCTGAATTATGTCGGTGAACATTCGTCCGAATATACCACTTCCTATGGAACGATCTCGAAGGTGACGATCGGCGCGATCCAGCGCGGATTATTATCGCTTGAAAGCCAGGGAGCCGAAAACTTCTTCGGCGAACCCGCCCTGGATATCCGTGATTTCTTCAATGTCGATAACGACGGAAGAGGATACATCAATGTCCTTTCGTCGGAGAAACTCTATCAATCCCCCCAACTCTATTCGACCTTCCTGCTGTGGATGCTTTCGGAATTGTTCGAAGTGCTGCCGGAAGTCGGAGATCTCGACAAACCGAAACTGGTGTTCTTTTTCGATGAAGCCCATCTGTTGTTTGAAGACGCACCTAAGGCGCTGGTCGACAAGATCGAGCAAGTCGTCCGTCTGATCCGTTCCAAAGGGATCGGCGTGTTCTTCGTCACACAGAATCCGGCGGACATTCCTGACCGTATATTGGCGCAATTGGGCAACCGCATCCAACATGCCCTGCGTGCTTATACCCCGCATGAACAAAAAGGTCTGCAGTCGGCGGCCGACAGTTTCCGTGCCAATCCCGAACTGGATACCTTGACGGCGCTGACTGAACTGAAAACCGGCGAAGCGTTGGTATCGATGCTGGATGATGACGGACGTCCGTCGATCGTGCAGCGTGTATTCATCTATCCGCCCCACAGTCTGATGGGGACGCTCGACGATGCGACGCGGGCCAATCTTATCCGCAATTCGAAGTTCGACGCGGTGTACCGCAAGACGTTCGACCGCGAATCGGCCTATGAACTGATCACCAAACGCGTGAAACGTGAAATGGAAGATGTCGCCGATCAAGAAGCGCGGGATCGCCAGGCGAAGGAATCACGTCAAACGAGCCGCACGACCACCACGACACGCAGACAGCCGGCAAGAAAACGTGCGACCGGGCTTGAAAAAGCTGCCACAAGCATGATTTCCCAGATCGGACGGTCTGTCGGAAGGGAACTTGTACGCGGAATATTCGGTTCGCTGATCAAATAATATGACCACTCGGATAATATTTTGACTACTTGGCCATATTTGCAAAAATCACTTGTAGGAATAAGTTGAAATGGTATAATGATGACGGTTACATAGACCAATCAATTTGGGGTTAGTCATGGGAAGCAGTATGGGCTTTACAAGAGCAAAGAAAGTCTGATGGGGATCGGACTTTTTTTGTGTTCCTCTGATTTACATAAACCTTTGAAGTATCACGGTACAACCGATATAATAGAAAAAGAAGCGAGGTATATCTATGATCCGAATTTTGGTGGTGGATGACCACGAACTGATCGTCGAATCGATGAAGGCGATCCTATCCCAGCAAACTGATATGACGGTTGTCGCAGGTGCCCGTTCCGGTACCGAGGCGCTTGAATTGGTGCGCCAGCATGTCCCCGATCTGATCATCACCGATGTCTATATGCCGGGCGGTGACGGAATGGAACTGACCCGCAAAGTGAAGAGCGAATATCCGGAAATACGGATCCTTGCCTTGACGATTTTCGATGACGACAATACCGTACGGGCGATGCTCGAAGCCGGCGTCGACGGAATCGTTTCAAAGGATTTGCGTAAAGATAATCTGATCCTGACCATCAAGAATACGATGGCAGGACTTTCCGTGCTGGATTTGAAGGCATTCAATAAATTCAAGGAGATCTATCAAAGTCCGGCGTATAAAGACCAGCAGATCATGACGAAATTCGCGCTCAATCCGATCGAATTGTCGATCATCCGCAGCGTCGCCCAAGGGTTAAGCAACCAGCAGATCGCCGAACAGCTCTTCATCAGCGAAAGCACCGTCAAACATCGGCTGGCTTCCCTGATGGATAATTTCGGCGTCCAGGATCGTGTCCAGCTGGCGGTGTCCGCCGCCAAGAACGGTATCCTCTAATCCATGCTGTGGGCTGATCCCTACATCCTCATCGCCATTGTCTCGATGGGAATGGGCTTTATCGTCATCAGCCTGTTAATGGGCGAACATAGTTCTTCGCCTTCTTTTTTCATCCTCTCGTTGCTTCAGATCGTGGCCAACACGATCTCACTTTTGGTTTTCATTCTGCGCTATTTCGACTTCGTTTCCAGATATTATCGTCTGGACGGGGTACTGCTAACTCTGATGGCTTATTTTCCGAATCACTCCTCGGTCAGTTACGGTCTGCTTTTGACGGCCTTGGTCATCACGGTGATGGTGAGCCTCATCTATATGGCGATCCGCTCGACCGAGAAACGTACGATCGGGAATCTTTTCTATTCCAATACGACACCAATCGCGATTTTAAGCGATATCGGCGTTTTCGATTCGAATGCGGCGTTCCAGAACATCCTGGGTGTCGTTTCAGTCAGCGAACTGCGCAAGAGCGAAAGGGTGGCGGTCGAGGAGAAAGTCTATCTGGTCAAGCACTATACCAACAACGCGCTGTTCAAAAGTTCGCGTGATGAAACGCTGGTCTTGATGGATATCAGCGAACAGGAACTGACGCTTAAGCGGCTGGATTTGCTGGATCAGCGGCTTTCGATGATTTCGCTGTTACTGAAGAACAAGCTTCAATTGTTGGAGCGGCTGATCGAGCTGAAAAGCAAGAACAGCATCGCGATCCAGCTGCATGACGAAATCGGTCACAATCTCACCTTGTCCGTTTCGGTCCTCGACCGTATGCGCAACGAAAACTTGCGTCAGCAGATTCCCGAACATTCCATCGAGCGGTTATTGGAAGAAGGGAAGAATATCGCGCTTTCGCTTTCGCAAGATCACAAGAACGCCGTTTCGGGGAAATATCTCGAAGAAATGTTGGAAAGCTACATTCTCTATTTGAAATGGGTGGGCATCAATGTGGAACTGAATGTCGACACGCAGCAGATCAAACTCAATCAAAACAGCATCCTGACACTCTATTCGATCTGTAAGGAAGCGTTTTCCAATACCGTCAAATATGCATTTGCCAATGAGATCCAGGTACTTCTGCGGATCGGAATCAACAAAGATGAGACGATGCTTGAACTGCATATCCGCGATAACGGGAAAGGCTGCGTTTATGTGAAAGAAAGCAACGGACTGAAAGCGATCCGCGCCAGGGTCGAACGCAATCACGGGATATTTGAATACAGCGGAACCGAAGGGTTCCAGATCCACTGTTTCCTGCCGCTCCAAAGCATGACCGAGGTGCTTCCATGAACTTCATCGACCTTTGGATCTTCGTCATTCCGTGTACCGCGATTTTTCTGATCCAGCTCATCGTGCGCCTTTTCCAATATGTCAAAAAGACCGATTTCATCCGTTTCGCGATCCTGCTTCATGTACTCCAGCTGATCTGGCATATTTCGGCGCTGTTCACCGGGATCCCGTCTTCTCCCGAGTCCTTCATCCTGTTGAAATTCATGCGCTACATCATGGTTTTCATTCCCTCGGCGCTGGTCATGGTCGCGCTCAGCATCGACGAGAATTACCGGGTGAAACCGCTGCATCTGTGGATCGCGTTCGCCCCGCCGCTTGTATTCTATATCATCTTGAATTTATCCTCCGTCACCGCGGTCATGTACGGGAATTTCTATCTCGCATAATCTTCTTCCTCGCCATTCTACCGGTTTAGCTTGCTGCTGAATATGGTCTACTATTTCACGTTTGTCATGATCATGATGATGAATATGGATCGTTTCTACCGTCTGTCGAAACATCGGGATTCCTATGTCCTGCTGAGTGTCGCCGGATCGGTGCTTCCTGTCATCTTGACCTATCTGATCAATTTCACTATGGCGATCAAACCGGATATCTTCTCGATTTTCGCACCGATCATGACGATCATCCTCTATTTTTCGATGGAATTGCCACGTCTGCGGTTTTTCGACTCCGTCCAATTATCCAACCGCATCAACATCATCGATTATCCGATCGCGATCTATAATCTGAAAGGACGCCGGCAGGGTTTCAATATCGCTTTCCGATCAGATATTTATCCGTACACTGATTTCCGTAGGATTGAAAATATCCAGCTGGCGCAACAGACCGAACCGATCTTTGCAATCAAAGAAAGACACTACAAGGCGATCAGCGAAGCGTTGTTCAATGAAGGGAAGCAATATGCGACCGCGGTCTATTTCAACGATATCACCGAGCTGCGCAAGAATATCCTGGAACATGAAGAAAAAGTTCGCAAATTGGATGCGTTGAACGACCAGTTATTGGAAGAGATGGTGATCCAGGAGAAATTGATCCTGGAGACCAACCGGCAAGTGATTTTCACTTCGATCCAAAGTAATCTCGTGGAGAGCTACCAATATGCCTTGGATCGGCTGCATGAAAGCCAAGATGATCCGATGTTGGATGAAGTCATCGCGAATCTGCAGTCGACATTGGCCCAGCTGCGCAAAAAAGTGAAAGAACTGCGGACCCAGGCGGAGGAGATCATGGATATCGGACGGCTGATCGAGACCTGCATCACATTGTATGATCCGCAGCGAATGACGATCAAGATCGAACCCTCGCCGGAATTGAAAGTGCTGACCTTCGCGCAGGCATCCGCGATCTACCTTGCGATCCGTCAGATCCTCGATTTCGCGAGTCTGCAGCCCGCATGCTACGCCGCCGATATCGTCCTGCAGAAAGAACGTGGCCGGCCTGTCCTGGTGACCGGTCTGCAATGCACGAAACGCATCGAAGATCACTTAGTCGCGGAATTCGAAAAGAATGTCTTTCTGCGCGGCCCGAAGAAATCCGATGGTATGAATATCATGAATTCCGACACCGGCTGCATCATCTACGCCGTACTGGAGCCCTGACCTTGAAATATCGGCCGGTTCGTCATACAATAGTTCTAACAAGTTAATCCTCGACAAGAGAATTCGAACGGCCGCTTCCATGTAGTTTATCGAGTTCTCTTTTCTTCCCGATAGAAACAATGGAAGTTTCAACTGATTCGGGATAACCATCCAACGGAGGCAACAATGATCGATCTACCTGAACAACAATTGATTCCCGTACTTACGACGATGAAGCAACTCGAAAAGTTTTTGGCCACCTCGCTGAAAGTCTGCATCCTGCAAGATTTCCACTTCACGCTGCTGCGCGACGTGGTGAAGATTCTGCATGACAACGGACGTATCGGGTTGGTGCATATCGAAATGATCCAGGGGATCTCCAATGATGAATTCGGGACCCAGATCCTGACCCAGCAATTGAAAGTTGACGGAATCATTTCGTCGAAACCGAAAATCATCGAAATGGCGAAGAAAACGCATTGCTTTTCAATCCAACGGGTTTTTCTGATCGACAGTAAATCGTTGGAACGCGGCATCGCATCCGTAAGCGAAAGCAGACCCGACGCGATGGAAGTCATGCCGGCGTTGACCTTTCAGCTGTTTCCCGGCATCAAGGAGCGGATCGATATGGAACTGTGGGCCGGCGGGCTGATCCGCGACGAGGAAACGGTACGCATCATTCTGGCCAACGGGGCGAAACGCATGACGATCAGCAATCTCGATCTCTGTGTGAAAATGAACAAGCTGCTCGCGGAGAACAAATAACTCATCGCTGCCGATGTAAGCGATTTCAATTGTTATCAAACACGACGAAGTGCTATAATATTCATAGCGGAGGAACTGTAAATGGATAACCCTCAACATATCACACTAAGTCTTGACAAGATCATCGAATGTTTTGAAGTACGTTCGGTCCTGGAAGGGAACGCAGCCTTTCGCGCCGCGTTGAAACATCCCGACACGACCTTACTGGAATCGCTCCTCAAGCAGATGGAGCTCAGCAAGAGCGGACCTGAATTCTTGGAGATCAATTTGCTTTTCCATAATGAATTGTTCCGCTTGTCGGACGCGACGATCCATGCGGAACTGATCAAGGTTCTTTGGGAACGCATTCCGTTGGAATTGGTCGCGAATACGCAGACCGACCGGGTCAAGATCAACGCCGAACACAAGGCGCTTGTGGATGCCTTAAAAGACGCCGATGCGTTCAAAAGCGAGAACATCGCGAAACACCATGTCCTGCATGTGATGGCCGATTGCATCGACCGCATGCGCGCCAACCAGCAAACCTACGATTAACGTATGAATTCAAAAGAACCGGCGACGGTTCTTTCAAATGACAAAAAAAAGCATGTCGAGTAACATGCTTTCTGTTTAGTCGGAGACTTGTTGGATGATCCCGTTGAAGAGAATCAACTGGTTCTTGAGATCCATGATGAAGATCTGGAACGGACGGTCGACTTTCAGCTGCACATCACCGCCGGCAGATGTCGTCTTGATCGTGACGACGGTCATGGCCGCCGCTTCGGTTCCTTTTTCATCGATGATGAGTTTCGCTTTATGCAGGACTTCGTCGATATAGAGATCATGATTGCTTGCGAGTTCGCTGAAATCCGCATTCCCGAAAGCATCTTTCAATCCAAGGGCGATCAGCTTGTCGTTGAGGACTTCTTTGGTGGCGATATTGACTTTCGGCATGCTGAGTCCGATAGAAGTATCCTTCATCGCATCCAGCAGTTGTTTCAACGCTTCGGTGGAATCGATCGGAGCGGTCTGGTCTTTGCCTAAGATAACGACCATCCCCGTCGTCCCATCGTTATATGGCATCAGAATCGCTTGATAGGCATCATTCTCGAAATATGGATAGGTGCCTTCGCGGTTCATGAATTTCGTCATGACATCGGTTTTGCCATGGAACACGGCATCATGGGTATCGTTGTTGTCGAATTTATCTTTCCACTCCGCTTTGAAGTAGATCGTATTGATGAGGAACATCACGGTGGCCGGATCGATCGTATCGACCGCTTTGTCGATCAAGTTGCGGGTGTTGCTTTTGACCCAGTCGTTGATATCCTTCACAGCTTGCGGATCGCTGAAATCCAAAGCGGCGATCATAGCACCGAAATAATCGGTGTTGCGCGCCAAGAAGGTGGGTTTGACATCTTTGGCGAACGTATCGCGCATCCAGATCGAATTCGCGAGGGAAATCTTGGTCGGCGAAGCGGCATTCAGGTTGCCCTGCAACGCCCTCAGCTCTTCAAGCCAGGCTTTTTGATCGGTCATCCCCGGTGCCAGCAGATCGATGAATTGCTTGTAGGTTTCACCGGCCGCGCCATGGGCACTCATCGCCAAGGCCAGATAGATGCTGACGCCCGAAGAGAAGACATTCGCCTCTTCTTCTTCATTTTGGATACTGAAGGTCAGATCATTGATACGGTCGACCAAAGTCGCATTCAAAACCGCCGCTTGTTTCAACTTCAAGGAACCGGTGTCGGCGCTTAACTTATGAATCGATGAATTCGTGCAGGCGCTTAGCAGCAATACACCGCATATTATCGCGGATATCATTCTTTTCATAGGAATACCTCCGCTTTTAGGATAGCACATTTCATGTTAAGCGCAGGTTAAGAACCGTTGCCAAAACGTATCGAGGGGGGTACAATGTGAAAGAATGTGAGGTACATCATGGGAAACATCATCGAAATCATCAAGGCGCTGATCTTGGGCGTCATTCAGGGAATCACCGAGTGGCTCCCCATCAGTTCGACCGGTCATCTGATCCTGGCCGAACATTGGATGCCGTTCAAGTTATCGGCGGCGTTCATCTCGACGTTCTTCGTCGTCATCCAAGTCGGATCGATCCTGGCGGTCGTCCTGTTGTTCTTCAACAAGCTGAATCCTTTCAGCCCGAAAAAAGACGAAAAGCAACGTCATGATACATTGATCCTATGGTCGAAAATCCTGGTCGCATCCGTTCCGGCAGCCATCATCGGTCTGTTGTTCAACGAAATGATCGACAAATATCTCTATACACCGCTTGTCGTCGCCGCGACGCTGATCCTATTCGCGGTCGCGATCCTTTGGGTCGAACGGCGCAATAAAAAACCGAGCATCACTTCATTTGGACAGATCAGCTACAAGACCGCGGCTTTGATCGGGGGATTCCAGGTGTTGGCTCTGATCCCTGGTACTTCGCGCAGCGGGGCGACCATCCTGGGCGCCATCCTGTTGGGTTCATCGCGTGTCATCGCATCCGAGTTTTCCTTCTTCATGGCGATCCCTGTCATGCTCGGAGCGGGCGGGCTGAAACTCTTGAAAGCCGGATTCGCTTTTTCGGGCATCGAATGGCTCGTATTGCTGACCGGATTTGCCACGGCGTTCGTCGTCTCCTTGTTCGCGATCCGCTTCCTGCTGAAATACATCCGCAGTCATGACTTCACGGTGTTCGCGTATTACCGCATCGCGTTGGCGGTCGTGGTATTGACCTTGTTGTTCGTCAAATAGAATCAACCTTCAATGATGCAAAAAAACCCTCGCGGGTTTTTTCTTATAGGTAGGACACCATTTTCAGATTGCGGATGCGCTGGTAATGGCTGACCGTACGTCCGAACTGGATGATTTCGCCTTTACGGTCCATCCCCAGATTTTCGAAACACAGTCCCGGATCTCCGACTTGCAGTCCGAGATAATCCGCTTCTTGTTGGTTCAGTTTGATCGCTGAGATCATATGGTCGAGCATCAGAATATTCACGTTGAGTTTGCTGCGCAGGTGCTCATAGACCGACCCGTCCAACACATCTTGCGAAATAGGGACTTTGGAGGTGATGAAGTACAGACTTTCGAAGCAGACAGGTTCGCCGTCCGCATAACGGATCCGTTCGTAATGTGTCAGCGGAGTTCCCGGCGGACAATCCATGACTTGGGCGACATACCCTTCGGCAGGGACTTGGGTGAAGACCAGGATCTTGCTGGTGACTTTACGCGGGTAAAGATCGGCGGTCAAGCCGCGGATGTATTCAAGGTTCGCCGCACCGGTGATTTTATGACGGCGCAGGAAAACACCTTTCCCTTGGACGGGATAACAGTAGCCGCGGGCGATCAGCAGATCGATGGCGCTGCGGACCGTATCGCGCGAAACCGTATATTTTGTCACATATTCATCTTCGGACAACAGTTTGCGCGTGTCATTATAGACACCGTCGCGGATATCGATCTCGATCAGATCGAAGATTTTCTGGAATTTCGCTTTCATTTCATCTCCCTCAGGTCTGCACCCCGACTAGAAGTAACTTGCCAGCTTCAAAAACCTGACATTCTCGTAATGACATACGGTGCGGCAGAACTGGACGACTTCACCGGTACGGATCATCGTAAACCCTAACATCATCAAGCCCGGGTCGCCTTCATTCAAGCGGAATTTCACCGCTTCATTATGGTTGATTTTCACGGCTTGGATGACAAGATCCACAAAAGCGACACGCAGGGTTATGTCTTCATTCAAGTAGTCGAAGATCGATCCCTCGGCCGAATCCTTATCGAAACCGGGCATCAGTTTCTTGTTCAGATAAGCGTATTCATAAAAGTAGGGTTTCCCGTCGACATACCGCATACGTTCGACATAATAAAGCGGACTGCCAAGCGGGATTTCCAGATTATCAGCCATCGCTTCATCGGCTGCGATTTCCTTGAATTCAATGACTTCGTTGGAGACCGGCAAGGGCGCCATTTTCCGGGTCAATCCGTCGATGTTTTCCAGATCGAAACTCAAGGCCGGACTTTTTCTGCGCAAGAAAACACCGCTTCCCTGAATTGGGAAACAGCGGCCGCGTTTAATCAACAAATCGATCGCATTGCGTATCGTATTGCGGCTGACATTATATTCTTCGATATAGGCGTCTTCGGTGTTGAGTTTGCGTGTCGCGTCATATCGACCTTCCGCAATATCCTTCTCCATCGCCGAGCAGACTTCTTTATATTTTGTCCCCATTGTGCCCCCCGAGAGCTTTCGATGAATTCATTATAACCATTTATCCGAATATAAGGAAACGCTAAATACTGCGATTGACGAATGTCGGATTGTTTTTCTCCATATGCATGTGCGGGATGCCCGCATCCATGAAGATATCCCCCATCGGCAAATAACCGCATTTGAGATAAAAAGGGATGGCATGCGTCTGAGCATCCAGTACGAATCGCCGGAAATCAGGATAATAAGCTTCGACCAAATCCATCATTTGACGGCCCAGTCCTTTTCCGCGTTCTTCCTGAATGATCGCGACCCGTCCGATCTTGAGGATCCCGCCGGGTTTTTTCAGACACCGCACGGTTCCGACCGGATGATCCTCTTCAAGAAACAGGAAGTGATCGGCAAGCGGATCGTCGATCCGGTCGTGATCGTCGATTTCTTCGTTTTCGGGGACCTGTTGTTCCTCGATGAAAACATGCCGCCGGATATCCATGCAGCTTGTTAATTCCGATCGGGTCGATGCGCGAAGGATCTTCATCTCGAATTCCTGCTTTCTATTGTATATGATAGACTTCGCGTCGCATATCCGTCAATATGAATTGTATCAAGACTTGTTGTCAGCTGCTTTTCATAAGGTTTTGACACAATGCTGGACTGCGCTATAATAAAGTTAACCTATCGGAGAAAAGTCCTATGAACATCACAGTCATCGGTACGGCTTCCAAACATTTCACATTCCATGTCGACCAGTTGCCGGTGCGCGACGAGATCCTCCGGGCGGACCGTTTTTCAGTGTCGGTCAGCGGAAGAGCCGTCCTGCAGGCGGTGCAAGCCGCGCGTTTGGGGGCGACCGTCAGCATCCTTTGCAAATTCTCGGACGACGCGGCTTCCGCTGAGTTGATACGGATGCTGATGAGCGAGAATATCCGTGTTTTGACGCTGGAGCGCAGTCCGCTGGAAACATCGATCCAGATCGGGGTCTTCGATGCGTTCAACCATCACTTCTTCATCAATTCGGGGCAGGCTTCCTATGATCTGAACCCGATCGACCTTGAACTCTATACGACGCGAATCCGGGAAAGCACGGTGTTGTTGCTGGATCAGAACATCCCTCCGACGACCATGTCGGCGATCCTGGCTTTGACCGCTCTGCATAATCCGTTTGTCATCCTGAATCCTTCGCCGCCCTATCGGCTGCAACCCGAATTCTATCCCTACATCTCCTGCATCACTCCGAATGCCGATGAATTGGCGAAACTCACCGGCAGCAGCGATCTGGAGGAAGGGGTCTCGATCTTGCTGAACTGGGGTGTGAAACATGTGGTCGTGACCTTAGGCGAACGCGGCTGTTATTATGCCAAAGTGGATGAAGCCTATTTCGTCGAAGCCTTTTCAATCGGTCCGGTGGATTCCAGCGGGGCGGGCGATGCATTCAACGCCGCATTGGGTGTGATGATCGCCCAAGGGAAGACGATGCGCGAATCATTGATCTTTGCGAATGCGGTCGGTGCCTTGTGCGCTTTGAAAGAGGGGAGTGTCGAATCGCTGCCTTATCTTGCGGATGTGGATCGTTTCATCAAAGAATACTAAGGCGGATCATCGCGATCCGCCTTTGTTTCATTTTCTGCCTTTGACCGGTTGGGCATATGCCGCAACCAACAAATCATAGATCAGCTTGTGGCCGGCATCCGTCGGGTGCGGGTCATAGGTCGCGGGGTTTGCGGACATATCGAATCCGACTAAAGGTTGCGACCCTGTATTGGCATTGAATGCCGTATAGACATCGACGACCGTGTAACCATAGGCCGAAGCCCGCGCTTTCAGTTCGTTGTTGATCTGGACGATGTATCCATCGAGGAAACTGCGGAACTGATCGTTTCCGTAAAGCGGGTTGTTGACACTCAGGAAATAGATTTTCGTCAACGGTGCCAAGGCTTTGATGCCTGATATCAACGTCGGAAGATCCGCTTTGAAATCAGCTACGCCGGCGGCGAACGCATTTTTCAGTTCGGTTCCCGGTAATAGAATCTGCCAAAGCATGGCGTTGGAGAGCACACCGGGATTGGCATTGACTGCCGCTGCCATAACGTTCATGAAATTGGGGTCATCCGTCGATACACCGTACAATGCAGCGACATAATCGAGCAGCGGATGCATCAGATTATTGCCCCCGATACTGATGGTGACGACATTCGCTCCCGGCAGTTTGGCATGTGTGAGGGTCGTGGTCGTCCTTCCGGCGACTTCGTCATCAAGCTGCGAACTGGTCAGACCGGGACTGGCGGTATTGAAGGATACGAACGGTTTGTTTTGCGCTAGGGCACGAGACGCGAGATATCCGGAAAACTTGGTATAATAATCATTACCCGGAGTCGCGCTCATTCCGTAGCCGATCGAATCCCCGATCCCCACATATTCCAGCGGAGTCGGCGGTGTGATCGGTTTTCCGGCAGATGCCGAAAGCGGGAAAGCTACCAACAAAAGGAAACTAAGCAATAATGTGAAGATGCTTCTTCGTTTCATTTGATCGACCTCCTTTGAATTGAAGAGTCACGCAGAGGATGATTATCTGAATACAATTCCTATATACAGAGCGTATACCCGATCAAAAAGAATGTCAATTATTCCATATCATAATTTTTGCGAAAAGTTCACATTGCCTTTGTATATCCAAGGGCACGAAAAGGAGCCTACCATGCACAACATCACCCCATTCCTGTGGTTTGACACACAAGCCAAAGAAGCCGCCGATTTTTACGTATCGCTTTTCCCAGATGCGGAATTGCTGGATGTCAGCTATTACGGAAGTGAAACGCCGGACGAGCCAGGCAGCATCATGTCCGTCACGTTCAGATTACGGAATCTGACGTTCACCGCACTGAACGGGGGACCCGCCTACGAATTCACGCCGGCGGTCAGTTTTCTAGTCGATTGCGAGACCCAGGAAGAAGTCGATCATCTATGGGATAAACTTTCTGAAGGCGGGAAAGCGATGCAATGCGGCTGGGTGAGTGATAAATTCAATCTCACCTGGCAAATCATCCCTACGATTCTGATGGAACTGATGGGCGACGAAGATGAAGAAAAGGCATCTCGTGTCACCCGGGCGATGATGACGATGGGGAAAATCGATATCCAAGGATTGAAGGATGCTTACGACGGGAAATAAGCTCTCCAATCATTCTGACCGTAAAAAAGTGAAAACACATCGGTAAATCTTGCCCGATGTGTTTTTAATTGCGGAAACCAATTGATATTTCACATCGCGGGAATATAATTTGAGTATAGAAGGATTATTTTAGGTGCTTTTGTTTCTCGAATCGTACAGACTCCATCAAAGCGAGGTGAACGAAATGGGATCTACGATTTATTCGCAAAAGTTGAAGCACCCCGTATATGTGTCGTATACCTGTGAACACTGCGGACAATTGAATACGTTCTCGCTGGAGATCGTCGGGAACGCCAGCGCTGAAGTCAGATTCGGAACCGGCGATAAACGGACCCAGCAGAAAATCAGCGGACTTGGCGCGAAAGCGCAAAACGATCTTCAACGTCAAATCATGAAAGCGCAGAATGATGCCGATAAAGAGAATTTCGCCTGGTTGAAATTTCATAAATGCTCGAAGTGCAAATATCCCCAATCTTGGCAAAAAGCCGGCTTATGGAGAAACACCATTTTGTTTTTCATCGTTGATTTCTTCTACCTGCTGATTTTCTTCTCATGGGTGACCGCTTCATCCTCCGATCCAAAGACAGTCGGGGCTTGGGGAGGTTTCCTCTTAGTCGGCGTCCTCTTGTTTCTACCGATCATCAATCTGATTCTGAATCTGCGTAAAATTGACAAATCTAAGCATGAAAAACCGATTGTCATCATCTAATTGCAACTCTTCTTGTAATTGTTTACTTCAATGCCAGGTATGGAAATGCCTGGCTTTTTCTATTCCAAACATATCCCGTAAGCAATAATATTGAAATCAATCAAAATAGGTATTGACAGACTAACAGTTGTTAGTTAAAATCATACTAACAACTGTTAGTCAAGGAGGTGCGACATGTTGGAATTCCTGTTTAAAGACATCTACTCAAGTATCACCACGGTATTGGTCATTAGTCTTATGATCTATAGTCTGGCTGCGCTGCGTTGGTTGAAAATCCGGCATTGGGGTCGGTCGATCGCATTCTTCATTCTTGTCGGAACACTAGTTAGCGCGATGTCGGCGCTGCGTGATAGTTATGCCGGGCCGCAGGCAGTGTTCGGGATGAATTCGATCCAGTCGAATTTGTGCTCGATTGCGGGATTCGCGATTTTCCTTATCGGACTGATCGCCATCTTCAATAAAAGCCAAAAGTCACGCAAGACGTTCTTCAAGCTGATCAGTTATCTGTTTGTCTTCCAGGTCACCGTCATCGAAAGTTCACGCATCCTGATCGGGATGGGAGGATAAATGAACACCAAGGAAAAGATCCTGTATGAAGCGTTGACATTGTTTTCCACGAAGGGTTATGACTCCGTTTCAGTCAGGGATATATCACGGGCGGTCGGCATCAAAGAGAGTTCCCTTTATAACCATTTCACCAACAAGCAGGCGATTTTCGACGAAATCCTTCAATACTACGCATCGCGAGGTGAGGACTTCTTCAATCAGATGCGTGTGACAGGGGAAGACAAGAATTTCGCGGTCGATCAACGGACCCTGGAAATGTATGGAAAAATGTCCAACGAAGCGTTTGAAGCGATGTCGGCGCCGATCTTCGATTTCTACTTCATCGACGAGATCAACGTGAAGATCCGTCGTATGTTGACGATCGAACAATACCGCAGTCCTGAGATCAGTAAAATCTTTCGTGAAGTTTCCTTTGACAGCGCCTTGGAATTCCAGTCAAAACTCTTTGGGGCGTTGATGGATGCGGGGAACTTCAGCCGATGCGATTCATATGCGATGGCGTTGGCCTTCTTCGCTCCCGTCTTCCTGCTTTTCTATAAATTCGACAACGACGAAGCAAGCCTGGTCGAAGCAAGAACATTGTTTCTTCGTCATATCCGGAACTTTAACACCGTATATGG
>JBAVGP010000011.1:0-3744 GCA_049684955.1 Erysipelotrichaceae bacterium | reverse complement strand
TCAAAGAAGCACAGAGCGGCGAAATCGTCATCATCGGCGGTATCGCGGATATTTCCATCGGAAATACCGTCTGCGACCCCAACAATATCGTTCCGCTACCGATGATCACCATCGAAGAACCGACCTTGTCGATGAATTTCCTGGTCAACACCTCGCCTTTTGCAGGGAAGAGCGGCAAATATGTCACATCGCGGAATCTGCGCGAACGTCTCACCAAAGAACTCGAAGTCAATGTCGGATTACGCGTCGAAGAACTCGAATCGACCGACAAATTCAAAGTATCCGGACGCGGCGAACTGCATCTGACCATCCTGGTCGAAAACATGCGCCGTGAAGGGTATGAACTTGCGGTATCGAAACCGGAAGTCATCCTGCGTTTCATCGGCGGTAAGCGGATGGAACCGATGGAACAAGTCATCGTCACCGTTCCGAGCATCTATGCCGGAACCGTCATCCAGAAACTGAACTACCGTAAAGCATCGATGGTCGACATGGACGAACGCAACGAATACGTCACGATGGAATGGAAAGCCGCCACGCGCGCCTTGATCGGTTACCGCGGCGAATTCATCAACGATACCCGCGGAGAAGGCACCCTGATCCGCCAGTTCGCAGGTTACGGCGATTATGTCGGCGAAGTCCCGCAACGGACGCTCGGCGCCCTGATCTCGACCGAGACCGGAACCGCCATGACCTACTCGATCTTCAACTTGCAGGAACGGGGACAATTCTTCATCTCACCGGCCGAACCCGTCTATACAGGTCAGATCATCGGGATCAGTTCCAGGGATGTCGATATGGAAGTCAATCCGACCAAAAACAAGAAGCTGACCGCCATCCGCACCGCCGGCAACGACGAAGCGATGCGTATCACGACGCCAAGGGTCATCACCTTGGAATATGCGGTTGAATTCATCCGCGACGACGAACTGGTCGAAGTCACGCCGGACGCCATCCGCCTGCGCAAGAAATACCTCTCGACGATCGATCGCAAGAACGCTTTCAGAGCTTCCCGCGACGCGACCGAATAACCCTTACTCATCCACACAAGAGCACCTGTCAAAGGTGTTCTTTTTTACTTTTATTCATTTTTAGGATTCATTTCGTCAGTCATTTACGATGTAATCCGTTTCCTTCAAGGTTAAAATCATCTTAGGAGGTATCTTATGCCAAAGAGCCTATTCATTAATCTCAAGGTCGAAAATCTTGACCGTTCCGTCGCATTCTTCAAAGCACTCGGCTTCGAATTCGATACTGATTTCACCAATGAAAACGCAGCATGCATGGTGATCAACGATGAATGTTACATCATGCTGGTGATTCCCACGTTTTTCGCGACATTCACGAAGAAACCGATCGCGGACGCAAAGTCCGTGACGGAAAGTCTGGTCGCCGTTTCGCTGGGTTCTAACGCCGATGTCGACAAGCTGGTCGATCTGGCGATATCCCTTGGCGCCAGGGAATATATCGATCCCGAAGTGTACGATTTCATGTATTCGCGTTCGATCGAGGATTTCGACGGTCATCAATGGAACTTCTTCTACATGGACCAGATGCCGGCTAAGCGCAACTGAATGCTTAACCTGAAACACCCAAGCGTCATCTTCCGATGAATCATGCTTGGGTGTTTTATTGCGGTTATATGAAAGATCGTGTTTTTCACAAGCGTGCAATACTTCACAAATATCGGGTATGAAAGTACAAAATGACCAAAAAGATATGCTATCATATTATCAACGGCGGATAACCGCCTGTTAAACGGAGGTAAGCATGAAATCGTTACAACTGAACAAAGACCTATGGTGGATCGGATCATTGGATCCGGATCTGCGCGGATTCGATATCATCATGACGACGGAATTCGGCACGACCTACAACTCGTATGTTCTGAAAGGTTCCGAAAAGACCGCGATCATCGAGACCGCGAAACTGAAAACGTATGACCAATACATCGCGAAACTGAATGAAGTCGTCGATGTGATGGATATCGACTATATCATCATGAATCATACCGAACCCGACCATGCGGGATCGATCGCGAAACTGATCGAACAGAATCCCAAGATCACCGTCGTGGCGACCCAGACAGCATTGAATTTCCTGAAGGACATCGTCAACGCCGAATTCAACAAGCTGGCGGTCAAAGAGAACGATACGCTCAGTCTTGGAAACAAGACCTTACGCTTCATGATCCTGCCCAACCTGCACTGGCCGGATACGATGTATACCTATGTCGAAGAAGACGCGGTCCTGTTCACCTGCGATTCGTTCGGAGCGCACTATTGCGACGAGAGAATCCTGTTAAGCAAGATCACCGACAAGACCGACTATCACAGCGCTTTGAAATACTATTATGACAAGATCCTCGGACCTTTCCCCAAACATATGCTGAAAGCGTTGGACCGCATCCAAGATCTGAAGATCAAACTGATCGCCACCGGCCACGGTCCGGTCATCGATGTCGGGATCCCCGAACTGCAGAAAGAATATCGCGGCTGGGCGACCCACATCAACCCGAACACGAAGAAAACGGTCATCATCCCGTATGTCAGCGCTTATGGTTATACCAAGGAACTGGCTTACAAGATCACCGAAGGAATCCAAGCCGCCGGCGATATCGATGTCCGCCTCTACAATATGGAAGAATCCAAAACCGAAGCGGTCCTCAACGAAATCTATTTCGCCGACGGGATTTTACTCGGCACTCCGACGATCCTGGGTGAAGCGTTGGAGCCGATCTGGAATCTGACCTCGCAGATGTTCGCCGGCATTTATGGCGGTAAAGTCGCTTCCGCTTTCGGTTCCTACGGTTGGAGCGGCGAAGGGGTCCCGCATATGATGGAACGCCTGAAACAACTCCGCATGAAGACTTCGGAAGGATTGAGCCTGAAATTCAAACCGAACGACGCAAAACTGAAGATCGCTTACGATTGGGGTTATAACTTCGGGTTGCGCGTACTGGGTAAACCGGTCGCCGAACCGGAAAAGCCCAAAGAAGTGAAGACCGAACCTGTGGAGAAAAAACTGCGCGCTTGGAAATGCATCGTCTGCGGCGAAATCATCATTTCCTATGATCGTCCGGAGATCTGTCCGGTCTGCGGCGCCCCTGCGGAAGCCTTCATCGAAATTCCCTACAACGAAATCACCTTCTCCAGCGAAAGCCAAGAAAGCATCCTGATCCTCGGCAACGGCGGAGCGGCGGTCAATGCGGCCGAAGCGATCCGTGCCCGCAACAAGGTCTGCACGATCGAAATCATCGGCGACGAAGACCAGCTTGCTTACAACCGTCCGATGCTGACGAAGAACTTCTTCGCCGACTACAAGCAGGATGAATTCCTGCTTAAGACCGCTGAATGGTATAAGGAAAACAATATCAAAGTGACATTGAATGCAAAAGCTGTCGAACTGAATGTGGATACCAAGCAAGTCAAATTGGAAAACGGGGAAGTCCGTTCCTATGACAAACTGATCATCGCGACCGGATCCGATTGCTTCGTGCCTTTCATCAAAGGCGTACAACGCGAAAACGTCGTCAAGATCAGACACTTGAAGGATGTCGCGAAAATCAAGGAATTACTGAAGACATCCAAACGTGCGTTGGTCATCGGCGGCGGCATCCTCGGATTGGAAGCCGCGTGGCAGATGAAGAAAGCCGGCCTTGAAGTGGTCGTGCTGGAAATGCTTCCCGCCCTGATGCTTCGTCAATTGGATGATACGACTTCCGCGAAACTGCGTACCTTGGCC
>JBAVGP010000010.1:0-8515 GCA_049684955.1 Erysipelotrichaceae bacterium | reverse complement strand
TTGTCTTCCGAACCGAACGCTCCATTCTTCCAGCAATGGTCGAAATTGAAAACCATGTTGAAGGCTTTGGAATGATAGCCGGCATATTCGATCGCATCTTCCACTCCGGCTCCTCCGCCGACTTCGCCGATGGAGACACAGTCATAATCCTTCAATACCTTGTCATGGAATTCATGCAGGTACGGATACAATTCCGGACGGTTGGAGAACTTGGACCAATCCGGTGCGACACCGTCCCGGTTCAATTCCATCTTACTGTCACTGAACGTACCGTCTTTCGCAAGATGGGCGACCGCGTCGACACGGAATCCGTCGACTCCAAGGTCCAGCCACCAACGTGCCATCCGATACATTTCTTTGCGTAACTCGGGGTTCGCCCAATTCAAGTCGGGCATTTTATCCGAGAAGATCTTCATATAGTATTCTTTGGACGTATCGTCGTAATTCCAGCAGGAACCTTCGAAGAAACTGGCCCAATTGGTCGGCGGGATCCGATTGCCTTGCGCATCGGTGCGGGGCTTTTGCCAGATATACCAGTCGCGCTTCGGATTGTCGGTCGACGAACGGCTCTCGACGAACCAAGGATGTTCATCGGATGTATGGTTCAATACCAGATCGAGAATGATATGGATGCCCTTTGCATGTGCGATGCGGATCAGTTCTTTCGCATCGTCCATGTTCCCGAAAATAGGATCGACATCATAAAAGTCGCTGACATCATAACCGTTGTCATCCATCGGTGAGCGGTAAAACGGACAGATCCAGACGCAATCCGCGCCTAATTCATGGATATAGTCGATCTTCTGGATGATTCCCTGCAGATCGCCGATTCCGTCATTGTTCGAGTCAAAAAAGGATCTGGGATTGATCTGGTAGCCTACGGCGTTCTTCCACCACTGTGTTTTCATACGTGTACCTTCCTTTGAAGAAAGATGAGCACCTTGCGATGCTCATCTTTAATTGTATCCGATTGTCTAAAAGAATTACTTGTTGTTGTCGGCGATTTTCGCGTTGGTTGTTTCAACCAATAATGCAATCGCTTGATCGACCGTCTTGGTGCCGTCCCAAATGGATTGGATCGCTGCACCTAAGGCGCCATCATAGTACGCTACATCCATACCCTTCTTCGCAGGATTGTTCGGAAGGGTGTATGCAGGTTCCGGATAGTTGTAAACGAAGGCGGTCATCATTTGTTCTTGGAATCCACCGGCGATTAATGTCGGGGTTAATTTTGATTTGTCTTTCAGTGACGGAGCATAGCTCGTGCCGGTAACCAATGCGTCGAATCCACCTTTGGAGTAGACTAAGCGCAGCAGTTCAGTCGCGGCGGAACGATATTTCGTATAACCGTTGATGACGAAGCCTTTAGTCTTAACGAACGGAGACTGATGATTTCCACCGAATGTCGGCAGAGCGGAGATTACGAATTCAGAACCGGTCTTCTTCGCGGCTCCAGCAACGTCCATCCAAGTCCCAACAAGTCCGAACGGAGCTGATTCATTATTGATGACATCATCCCATCTCCAACCCATGTCGCCCGATTTTGATAATACACCGGCAGCATCGACGGAAATCTGAGCGTCTTTAGCAGCTAATAAGAAGTTCAAGCCAGTTTTGAAAGTAGCTTTGTCATAACCAGGTTTGGTCGCATCGCCTTCAGCGAAGACTTCCCAACCGGTTGATGTGAACTGATGGTAGGTCGACCAAACTTCAGTCAGCGCCATCGGGAATACGATGTTGATTTTGTTTGTCTTGTATGTCGGACGATTGCCGATCCAAGTTTTCGATAATGCGAAGATTTCTTCCCATGTATCGTATTTGTCAGGCAGGTTGTCTTTGTTGGCATCGGTTACATCCAAGCCGAGTGTCGTTAACATCGTCTTGTTCCAAACAAACGCCATTCCATCATACGTCATCGGCGCGTAAACGGTCGATGCGGTGGTGTTTCCGGCTTTGAAGAAGGTGTCGATGGCATTGTCTTTGATTATTTTTGCTAAGACAGCATCGATTGCCAATAAATGGCTTTCGTTACGCGATACTTCACCGTCGATCGCCATGAAGACGTCGACATATTCGCCTTGTTGAGTTGCCAAGGCATCGGTGGAACCGGCAGCGCCAGTATTGACATATTGGACGGTACCCTTAAGTGTCGGATAAGTTGCGTCCCATAGTGCGACGACCGCTTTTCCTAAGACATCGTTGTCAGCACCGAAGCGTAATTTCGCGCCGGTTTCGACAGCATATGCGGCTAGTTTTTCATCATAACAGACGGTGGTGCCATCAAGATCTTTGACGACGCATGTTTTCTTCGCACGTGCGCAGGCAGTCAGGGATCCGACAGTCAGCAGCAGTATCGCAGCGAATACGAGCAGTTTCTTCATTAAAACATTCCTCCTGTGTTCTTCTGTTTAAGAAGCATTTGTATTATATCACTAGTAAATTTGTTTGTAAACGGTTACAATTCACGAAACTTTCACGAAACCGTCTCTGCTGTACCGATTTTCAATCTTTTGCGTATCACCCCCTGGTAAAGTACGATCATACGACCGACAAAAGAGAACGGTATCAACATACTCCCGACAGCCGGATTAAAGACACCGACTACCGCGCAAACCAAGGCGCATGCAAGCATCAGATTGACCATCATCACGAAGCTCTGCTTGAACGTGATTATGTTTTCTTTTTTACGTCCGCCAAGGTACTTGAACAGGAAGGCCACTACCAACACATAGATCAGATATTGGAAAGAGTTGCCGAGATATACGATGATTTCTTTGAACTCCATCAGACTAAGATTGACGTTTTTCATGAATAGAGCCGCTAAATCCGCTTTGGTTATCTGACCGCTGTCGACTTGCGCGGCGATTTTCGAGAAATCATAAACGCCGAAGTTATCGTAGACCCCCGAAGTCAACATCTGGCCGTTATTGCCGACGACATATACCCCGTCTTTCAGGAAATAGACTTCATTCTTGCTCGCTTTGTCTGGAACTTTATCGACGAAATAGAAAGTCGTCGTCACGCCTTTCCATGAATGATTCGCCGTGTTTTCACAGGTGAGCGTCCCGTCGATCACGCAAGGATTTTCCTTCAGCATTGCGGCGTAGTCGTTCGCGAAACCATCCATATTCGACAAGAAGTAGGATGTCTTTTGCGTATAGAGCCCGACATAATTCGGAATGCTGATAAAGAGAAACAACAGGAACAAAAGCGGGATGATGTATCTCAGCTTCATGTTTCTCTGGTCCAGCACCGCTTGATTACTATAGAACACTTTAATCCAATGCAGCATGATTTTCTCCTTGGAAAGAAAAGTACGATAGGTTCGTGCTTACCCTTTTTCTGCGCCTGATGTCAGACCATAGACCATATATTTCTGCATGAAGAACTGGACGAACATGATCGGTATTGCGATCAACAAAGCGCCGGCCATGAAATTTAAAGGATTATACAACAAGGTATTCAACGGGTCGGTCGTTCTGAACAGCCATACGGCGACCGTCATGTTTTCGGGCTGCAGGAAGATGGATTGCAGGATATAGTCCATCCACGGTGCCATGAAGGCTCCGACGGCGATGAATCCGACGATCGGAACAATCAGAGGGAACAGGATGATACGCAGAATCTGAAGCGGCGTCGCACCGTCGATCGCGGCGGCTTCGTCCAGCGATTTCGGAATATTCCGCATGAATCCGCGGACCAGGAAGGTGTTGTAAGGGATCGAACCGGTGACATAGATCAAAACCAGGAAGTTCGGTTTATTCAAGAATCCGAATTGACGGAATAACAGGAACAAAGCGATCATACCCATGAACGACGGGAACATCTGCAGGACCATCATCGTAAGAAGCATCGGTTTCTTTCCTTTGAAGCGCAGGCGTGCGAATGCATAGCCTGTGACGACGGAGAAGAAGACGACGCCGACCGTATTCAGGATGGCGATCTGTAATGTGCGGAAGAAAGAGCCGGTATAATCAGCCATGAACGAGGCAGGATTGGATTTATACGTGAAGATGTAGTTGAAATGTTCCATGCTGAACTTCGAGAAGGGAATCAGCGGAACCCCGGATAATAGTTTGCCCGGCGCGAACGCAGCGGAAACCATCCACATCAACGGAGCGATGACGAGGAGCGCCGCGAAAATCAGCCACAGATGAGTTACGATCCACATCAAGTAATCAACGGGTTTGTAGTGTTTCATATTAATCCTCCTCCCATAAGCCTTTGGAGCGTGATAGGTTATAGACCGATATGAATCCGATGAAGATGAAGATCAGAATCGAATACACCGCCGCGATGTTATAAAGTTGGGCGTTGTTGGTGAAGGATAATTTATAGATCCATGAGATCAGGATATCGGTCTGTCCGGGTATCCCGCCCATGACCTGCATGCTCAACGGAATCTTATCGAGGTTGTAACCCGGGCCTCCGCCGGTGAGGAAGTAAATCGCACCGAAGTTATTGAAATTGTAGGTGAATGTCATGATGATCGCGGGCAAGGTCGCGCGCAGGATCAGAGGAATCGTGATATTGCGGAAAGCTTGCCATTTGGTAGCGCCATCGATGGCCGCCGCTTCATAGAGATCTTTCGGCAAGGTCGTCAAGACGCCGGTGACAAGCATCATGAAGTAAGGTGCACCCAACCACAAGTTGACCGCGATGACGACGAATTTCGCCAAATTTCCGTTATAGTCGACCGTCAGCCAGGAAATGACCGCATCGGGATGTCCCTGCAATCCGATCCGATAGAGGAAGGTGGACACCGTCTGCATCAATCCCGACTTCAACAGGAGTTGATTCGCCAACCCCGCATTATTGAATACGTTTCTGAACACCATCAATGAAATCATCGCCGGGACAGCCCAAGGGACGATCATGATCGTACGCCAGAATTTTTTGATTTTGACATATTTGGATTCGATGATGATGGCTTGGATCAAACCCACGATATAACAGGTCGCACTCGCCATGATTGCATAGAAGAAAGTCCAACCCAGAATCTGTGAGAAAATCGAGAACCATCCCGGATCGGTCACGATCATCGAGAAGTTCTTGAAGGCAACCCATTCGATCAGACGTGATGGAAGCGGAATCCGATAAGTATAGTTGGTGAATGCCAACAGGAATGAAAACATGAACGGGATCAATGTGAAGAACATGATCATGACGACGGTCGGAATCAAGATGATATACGGGAACATATCCGACCACAGACGTTTGACATACGCTTTGCCTGTCTCAACATGTCCATGAAGCATGATCGTCTTGCGGGAGGTGTAAGCATCGCGGATATTGTAGATCCAGATCGCTGCGATGATCGATACCAGGACCAATGCGATCAACCCTTGACCCAATAACGTGATCGAGTTGTCGGCTGACAGCCACGGAATGATCTTACTGAAGGTTTCGACCGCCTGACCGCGATAGAGGGCGCCGCGGACGACTTTCCCCAAGGTCAGCAAACCCCAGATCCCTTTCGTGAAAATGCCGCCGTAGTCACGGATCAGATAAATCTGGGTGCCCGGATCGGCTGGATATTGACTTAGTTCGGCGAACATATAGAAATATCCGCCAGACAGGACTTCCGTCAAAAGGGCGATCAGTCCGACTCCGAGGAAAGTGAATCCTTTGGCTTTTTGTTTATTTCTGAACTGTCCCAGACCCATCACAAAAAAAGACATGACAGCTGACTTTAATGCATCAGGATTGCTCTTAATGTCTTTGATGAGGTCGCTCCATCGTTGAATTAGTTTTTTCTTCTTCATACAATTCCCTCCTAAGCGTATTGTGGCATGATTTTTTCGATACTTCAAGGGATATGGTAAGCGTTTACATTTATATTTCTTTCGAAACCCTTTTCGTTTTTTCGAATGTTGACTTTTCTGCGCGACGGGTACAAAATATCGGCGAGGTGACGAAATGAACACAAACGCGATCTATCACAGATCTCAGGATAACTGGTGTTTTCCGATCGGAAATGAAGCGATCGAACTGCGGATCCGGACCGGGTTGGACATCCTGCGCGTCGTCTGCGAATATGGCGACCAGCATGAAGGTGAACGGATCGGTGTCAGATGGACATGGAAATCCCATCAGATCGAGATGAAGCCAAGCGGCAAGACCGCGATCCATCAATATTGGACTTGCGTCGTCAAACCTCCGCACCGCCGGATGAAGTACCATTTCATCCTCAGCGACACGAAGGAATCGATCGTATTGGGGGAGACCAGCATTCTTTCACCCAAAGAAATACCGGATAACTTCAATTATTTCTTTTTCCCGTATCTGCACCGTAAAGAACTGTATCAGGCGCCGCCATGGGTGGCGGATACGATATGGTATCAGATCTTCCCCGACCGTTTCGCGAAACACGGAACTCTGGGTGATTTCAAGCCTTGGCACAGCGGCCCCGTGAAGAATGCCGACCATTACGGAGGAAATCTCCAAGGCATCCTGTCAAAACTGGATTATCTGAAAGAATTGGGCATCAACGGGATTTATCTGACCCCCGTCTTCGCTTCGCCGACGACCCATAAATATGATACCGAAGATTATTTCAAGATCGATCCTGATTTCGGCGACGAAGAGGATCTCATCCGTTTGGTCAAAGAAGCCCATCACCGCGGCATCAAAGTGATGTTGGATGCGGTTTTCAACCATACCGGGGATCGCTTCGAAAAATGGATCGATGTCCGTAAAAACCCGAAGTCAGCCTATCGCGATTGGTTCTATCTGGATGATACCGATCAATATGAAACCTTCTCTTTCGCCAAGAATATGCCGAAACTGAATACCGAACACCCGGATGTCATCGACTATTTCTGCCGGGTCGGCACTTACTGGATCGAGAAAGCCGATATCGACGGATGGCGGCTGGATGTCGCCAACGAAATCAGCCATGCTTTCTGGCGGGAGTTCCGCAAACGCGTCCACGCGGTCAAGCCTGATACCTATATCCTCGGGGAAGTGTGGCATGACGCGATGCCATGGCTGCAGGGCGACCAGTTCGACGCGGTCATGAACTACCCTTATACCCGTATCCTGCTCGACTTGATCGCGCATGAGAGGATTTCCTTGACCGAGTTCAGGTTCGGGATCGACGAGATCCGCAACCACTACCCTTCAGTCATCCAGCCCAACCAGTTCAACCTGTTCGACAGTCATGATACGACGCGGCTTACCACCTTGCTTCACAATGATTTATCAAAGCTTAAGGGAGCGCTCGCTTTCCTCTATGCATCTCCTGGATCGCCTTGTATCTATTACGGTACGGAAATCGCGTTGGAAGGCGGGAATGACCCGGATTGCCGGAGATTGATGCAATGGCAACCCGATCCGGAAAAAAACGATATGTATCAATTCATCAAGACATGGATCTCCTTGCGCAAGCAGCATCCCGCCCTTGCCAACCACGGCTCTTGGGAATGGACGAATGAAGGCATGATCGCGTTCAACCGCAGCGATACGAAAGAGATCCTGCATTTCTATTACAACCCGACCGATATCCCCGTGCATGCGGACGTTCCGAAAGGAAAAATCCTGTTCGGAAAAGAAGGAAATACCATCAACCCGGGTGACATCCTTCTTGTAAAGACGATATCATAACCCATAGGATTCCTATTACATCTCTAAACAAAGCCGATCCATCATTTGATCGGCTTTTTTTCTGCTTCCGTACCCTTAGAGGCGAAACTGAACCTTGGATAGCGAGTGAATATTTGTTATGATGATGAAAGATAGAATTGAAATAAATCCAATAATAGAGTCATGACATGATACCGCTCACGGGGGATGTAGTACTATGAAAAAACTATCCATGCTTTGCATCATCATTCTCACCTTATCGCTGGGCTTTTCCGCATGTACGAAACCAACCGACAAACCAAATGACGATCCCATCGTTAAACCCGATCCGGATGAGAATGTCGAACCTAACCCTACGGATACTGTCTATATTGTAGGTAACACCAGCGGCAACCTCAACAACGGCGGACATTATGTCGAAGCTGGCGGATGGATCTATTATTCATTTAATCGTTCAGGGGATTTTGATCCGAATATCCAAAATCCGGAATTTGGAACTTTCCGTATGAAAGCGGATGGGTCTAAACGATCCCGATTTGATAATGCAATCAAAAGAGGGTTGAATATCGTCGGGGACAGGATTTACGCGTTCGATCCGATCTTGAGTGCGAAACTCGATGGAAGCGATATCCAGAGTGTCAGGAATATGCAACCATTCTATACGAATGCCATCTTGGTTGTGAACGATCGAATCATTTTCAGTGATTCTGAAAAAGGCAATACCCTTTACAAGATGAAAACGGATGGATCGGAATTGAAGTTGCTAACTACAGCTAGTTCGAAGAGAATCGATTTTGCGAAAGGTTGGATCTATTATTCAACCCTCAATCCAGTGACTTTGCGCAGGATCCTTTTAAATGGATCTCAAGACGCCCTTGTTTCCGATGATGTAACAGACGACTTCATCATCGAGGGTGATTCAATCTACTAT
>JBAVGP010000009.1:0-4970 GCA_049684955.1 Erysipelotrichaceae bacterium | reverse complement strand
TGATCGCGTTGACCGGTGATATCTTCAACTTCTTTGCGATATCCACAGCGACCGGGGCGACCATCAAAACCGTCGCCACATTGTCGACAAACGCGGAAATCAGTCCCGCGAACAAAGCCAGTGCGATGACGGCAAAGCGTACGTCGGGCATCTTATCCAAGATGATATCAGCCAACAAGGAAGGCATCTTCGATTCGATGAACAGGGAAACGATTCCCATCGTACCGGCGATCATCAGAATGACGTTCCAGTCGACAGCGGTGATGATCTTACTGTAGGGAAGGATGCCCAACACGACAAAGATCACCGCGGATCCCAACGCCAGATACGAACGATACTTCGGAAACATCAGTAAACAGATATAGGTCAGTCCGAAGAGACCCAAAGCGATTTCTTTCATGAATTTATGGTAAGGTTTCTTTCCTGAAAACCTTACGCCCCTTTCAAATGTATCTTAGGTTTCAATAATCCCGTGAAATTGTATCACTTTTTCTCAATCGAATCAACGCAACATTACGAATCAAAACACCTTTTTTCTTGGTGCAACAGAGGTTTGTTGGAACAAAGAGGATATGATACAATGAAAGCGCTTTAAGGAGTGCACCATGCTTGAAAACCGACCCATCCGTAAAGTCTATCTTGAACTGACGCAGCAATGCAATCTGAACTGTATCAGCTGTTTTCGCCGTAATTGGGAAGGCGAACTCAGTGAGATGAGCAAGGAAACCATCGACAAGTGCATTTCCCATTTTCATGAACTGACCTCGTTGGAAGAAATCGTGCTCGGCGGCATCGGTGAACCCACCATCCATTCACGTTTCAACGAAATCGTCGCGGCGTTGCCGGATGTCGCTCTAAGTATCACCACCAACGCTTTTATCTGGAATGATGAGACCATCGATACTTTGGCGCGCAATTTCGAACGCATCATCATTTCGGTCGACGGACTGGCCGGGACCTTCTATACGATCCGCAATTTCAAGTTGGAAGTATTGTTCGAGAATGTCGCGAAACTGATCAAACGACGTACTGAATTAGGCCAGAACCGACCATTCCTGATTGCCCAACTCGTCTTGAGTAAATATAATATGGATGAGGTCAGCACGTTGATCCCTCTTCTGCATCAACATGGTTTCATGAAGCTCGTTCTGTCGAACTTGCTGCCTCAGTGTCAGGAAGACGTCGGGCAGATCGTCTATACCTTGCATGAGAACCCTGAACTCAAACTTAAACGCAATGAATGGCTGAATTTGTCGATGCAGAACCAGATGCAGATCAAGTTCCCCAACATCGAACTGAAGACTGAACGTAAATGTGTTTTCGTGGAAGACGGGACATTGACGATCAATTCCGATGGGAATGTCTCGTCGTGTTATCGTTTCGCTCATCCTTCGATCGAATACGTGTTCGGCCGACGTAAACAAGTCTATCCATTCCCCTATGGCAACGTGAATCAACAGACGTTGCAGGAAATCTGGGACAGCCAACGCTACCGGGATCTGCGATTACAGAATCTGGCGAACCGCTTTCCGTCATGTCCGGATTGCGACCTCGTGGATTCCTGCGATTATGTCAACGATTCGCAATGCGACTGCAAAGGGCAAAATCCGTCCTGCGCCGATTGCCTGTGGACGCGCGGTTTCGTGGAGTGCGTATGAGTGAGCGCAACACGCCGTTGATCGAAGCAGTTCTGCAGAAAGACCTTGAAAAGGTTAAGCTATTAATTGCGGAAGGGGTCGACAGAAACGAAAGAAACGCGGAGGGAAAGCGTGCCTGCGACTTAGCTGCGAGTCTTGGCTACGATGTGATCCTCATTCATCTCATTGAAGGTGGATGTGGCGGCTAAATGACGAATTTTGTCGAATCGAAAAATAAATAAATGTTTCACAAAGTTGTGAAAGCGCTTATAATATAGGTATCAAGTTCCGAGTTGTTTTTCCTCAAACGGAAAACAACCAATGGGTAGTCCTGGAAACGGGGCCGCCTCCCTTATGGAAAGGGACTGCATGATTTTTGTGCGGCCCTGGTAAAAAATAGTACAAGGGTCGTATCCCTTGTTTTTATTTACATGTTCTAAGGAGGAACCTATGACAACATCGTACAATCTGAAAATGCTGCGTGTCAACTTGACGGCGAACACCGTCAAAACCGAAGTCCTCGATGAAGCGTTAGCCAAGAAGTTCATCGGCGGTCGCGGATTGGGGACGAAGATCCTTTATGACGAAGGCATCGCAAAAGTCGAACCGCTTTCGCCGGAAAACAAGATCATCTTCATCAACGGACCGTTGACAGGAACCAACGTACCGACCGGTGGTCGCTACATGGTCGTCACGAAATCACCGTTGACCGGAATGATCGCAAGTTCGAACTCGGGCGGCGTGTGGGGCGCGCGTTTGAAATACGCGGGCTACGACGCCATCATCGTCGAAGGCAAGGCCAAACATCCTGTCTATCTGAGCATCAAGGATGACAAGGTCGAAATTCTGCCGGCGGATGAAATCTGGGGCAAAGAAACCTTAAAAGTCGAAGAATTACTGAAAGAAAAGCATGGCAAAGAAGCTTCCGTCCTCAACATCGGGCCGGCCGGCGAACAAATGTTCGAATTGGCTTGCATCATGAACGAAGGCGACCGGGCAGCCGGACGCAGCGGCGTCGGAGCCGTCATGGGAAGCAAACTGTTGAAAGCCATCGTCGTTTCGGCGACACGTACCTTGATCGAACCGTTCGATAAGGAAAAACTGCGCGAAGTCGTTACCGCGGCGTTAGCCAAGATCCGTGAAAACGGCGTCACCGGAACCGGCTTGCCGACCTATGGGACCGCCGTATTGGTCAATATCGTCAACAATATCGGATCATTCCCGACCAAAAACTGGCAGGAGTCCTACTTCGCCGAAGCGGATAAAACCGGCGGCGAAACGCTGAAAGAAAAATATCTGGTTAAGCAGGGTTATTGCCATCGTTGTCCGATCGGTTGCGGCCGTGTCATCAACCTTGACGGAAAAATCATCGGCGGACCGGAATACGAACCGATCTGGGCCTATGGAGCCAACTGTAATATCGACGACCTGCATGCCATCAACGAAGCCAACCATTGGTGCAACGAATTGGGTATCGATGCGATTTCCGCCCCGACGACGATCGCCGCGGCGATGGAACTGTATCAAAAAGGCTATATCACCGATGCCGATTGCGATGGCGTCCCGCTGGTTTGGGGAAGTTCGAAAGCAATCGTCGAATGGACGAAACATATGGGTTACGGCGACAACAATCTAGGTCGTCTGATGGCGAGCGGTTCATGGCGTCTGTGTTCGCACTACGGCGTTCCTGAATTCTCGATGAGCGTCAAGAAACAAGAAATGCCGGCGTACGACGCCCGCGGTATCCAAGGCATCGGGATCACCTATGCCACCAGCAATCGCGGCGGTTGCCATGTACGCGGTTATATGATTTCCCCCGAAGTACTCGGTTTGCCTGAACCTTTGGATCGTTTCACGACCGAAGGTAAAGCGACCTGGACGAAGATTTTCCAGGACCTGACGGCGGTCATCGACTCCTCCGGCATGTGTCTGTTCACTTCCTTCGCATTGGGCGCACCGGAATATGCTAATATGCTGAATGCGGCGACCGGGACGACCTACGATGTTGCAGGCGTACTTGAAGCCGGCGAACGTATCTACAATCTGGAACGTATGTTCAATAAAGCGGCGGGTATGGTCGCAGCCGACGATACCTTACCGAAACGTCTGTTGGAAGAACCGATTCCGGCGGGTCCGTCGAAAGGCGAAGTCTCCAAATTGAATGTCACCTTACCGCAATACTATGAAGTCCGCGGCTGGAAGGATGCCTTCCCGACCGAAGCGACTCTGAAGCGTTTAGGTCTCTAGTTTCTGCTATAATCAGTGGGAGGAGGAAACTCCTCCCGCTTTTTTGGAGGTACCATGATCGAAATCCGTCTATTTGCCACCCTGCGTGAAAACCGGGGCAAGATCCTTCACTTCGAAGCTGATGGATTGCATACCGCAACCGATATCCTGCTTCGATTATCCATCGAACCGGCTGATGTCGCCATTCTGCTGATCAACGGGATCCATTCCAAGCCCGAAAACAGCGTCAAAGACGAAGACATCATCGCGCTATTTCCACCGGTCGGCGGCGGTTGATCCACATTATCATTTGACACCCAAGGTCGAACTTGCATACAATGTACCCAGTGAGGTAGCGTATGACAAAGTTAACGACCTTTTTCTTTGATTTGGATGGGACTTTATTACCGATCGACGGGAAGAAATTCGAAGAACTCTATTTCCACGGGCTTTCCGCCCGTTTCACCGATCTCTATTCACCCTCGGACTTTATCCAGCTGATCTGGAATGCGACCAAGGCGATGGTCGCGGATACCCGCCCGATCACCAACGAAACGGCGTTCATGGAAGCGTTGGGCAGTGTCGTCAACGGGAATCTTGGCGAAATGCAGAACCGCTTCACCGATTTCTACGCGACCGGTTTCGATAAAGTACGCGAAGCCGTGATCGAGAACGCGGAAGTACATGAATCGATCCGACTTTTGAAACAGAAGGGCTATGATCTGGTCATCGCGACCAATCCCATGTTCCCGCGTCTCGCGATCGAGAAGCGCATCGAATGGACCGGTTTGGACCGCAGTGATTTCAGCTATGTGACTTCGTTCGAAGACAACCATTACTGTAAACCGCAGCCGATGTTCTTCCAGGAGATCCTGGATACGCTCAAGAAAACACCTCAGGAAGTGATCATGGTCGGCAACGATGTCGAAGAAGATCTGGTCGCCGGGAAACTGGGGATACAAACCTATCTCATCACCAACCATAATATCAACCGGAAAAACAAAGAAGTCGTCGCCGACCACATCGGGGATTATGCGGATTTTCTGAAATTTGTGGAATCGTTGCCGGATATCTCAACGCAATGACATGCCAAAAGGAGGATGACGA
>JBAVGP010000008.1:0-25710 GCA_049684955.1 Erysipelotrichaceae bacterium | reverse complement strand
TCGTGAACCTGTTCTTCGAAGAGTTCGCGGTAAAAACCTTGGTTCAGCCGACCTTCGTCTATGGGCATCCGATCGAAATCTCGCCCCTCGCAAAAAAGAACGCGCAGGATCCGCGCTTCACCGACCGTTTCGAACTGTTCATCGACAGCCGCGAATATGCCAACGCCTTTAGCGAACTCAATGATCCGATCGACCAGCGTCAACGCTTCGAAGCCCAGATGAAAGAAAAAGAATTGGGCAACGCGGAAGCCAACGAGATGGATATCGACTTCGTGGAAGCCCTTGAATACGGGATGCCTCCGACCGGCGGTCTGGGCATCGGGATCGATCGGCTGGTCATGCTTCTAAGTAATTCGGAAACCATCCGTGAAGTCATCCTCTTCCCGCATATGCGCAATCGTACCGAGTAACCTTAGGGTTACTTTTTTATTGATATAATTAAGGCAAGAGATCGATAATTCTGAAAGTTATCAATCTCCTTTTCTTCTTTTAGCTCAATCTTTGAAAGACAGATACACTTTAGGTTCGATGAAATATCTTGCGGTTGATTGCATACGAAAAGCATGTCTGGTATGATTTTTGAAAAGGGGGAGATAATATGACAGATATCGGAAGTTCGGTCGGATTCTTAGCCGAAGCATTATTCGTCGGATTAGTGATCGTTTCTATTTCATTATTCAACATCGGCAAACAGTTGTCGAAAATCAACAAGACTTTGTTAACGAGCAAGTCCTCGGAAGAAAAGATATAGTTGATACTCTTTCGATGAACAGGGATAATAGGTTCTTATACCAACGGTTGCAGAATGAACGAAAACAACTCATATAGTCAATGTCCATAGATTAAAAAGCCCCTCACGGGCTTGGTGTTTCATCACTTTCGAATCCTTTATAAAGCGCTCCCTGGAACGTTACTTTTCCATGAGTGCCGATCTCGAAATCATAGAAATCATTCTTGGCGACTCTGAACTCAAGGCTCGACCCGTCATCGCCGTTGAACGTAAGGTAATATCGTTCATGTTCGGTCTGAACTCCGAAGCCGAAACGCATGCTTTCGTTTTCCTGGATGCGTTTATCGGATAACGTCGCAGAAAGCGTCACTTCTTTGGCGCGTACATCAGAAAGCATTTTGCCAGGTCCTTTGAAAATCGCATAGGCGAGCACGCTGATGAATAGCACGATCAACAACACATTGACATATTCCATGGGAAATCCTCCGTAACCTTATCATAGCATGTTTTTCCCTTCCTGAAGTTCATGATTCTTTCCGTAATCGAAATGGTTACGTCATATCTTGAGAAAATGAAATAGACAAAACATCAACGATACCTTTATACTCAGTTTATAGGGGAAACAACGATGAAAGAACTGCTAACCATCCATCAGCTGGTCAAGAAATACGGTGATTTGACCGCCGTCGACGGGCTTGACCTCTCCGTCTACGAAGGGGAGCTTTTCGCGTTCCTCGGACCCAACGGAGCCGGTAAATCCACCACCATCAACGTACTATGCACGATCCTGCCCAAGACATCCGGTGAGATCACAATCGACGGACTGCGCTTAGGCAAAGACGACGAAGCGATACGAAACAAGATCGGCGTCGTTTTCCAGCATTCCTTCCTCGACGACCGATTGACGGTCGAAGAGAACCTGATCAGCCGCGCTTCCTTCTACAACCTAAACAAAGTTCAAACCAAACAACGCATCAAAGAACTGACCGTCCTGTGCGGACTCGGCGATTTCGTCAAACGACCCTACGGAAAACTCTCCGGCGGACAGCGCCGGCGTGCGGATATCGCACGAGCTTTATTGAATCGTCCAAAACTCCTTTTCCTGGATGAACCGACGACCGGTTTGGATCCGCAAACCCGCACTAAGATCTGGGACGCAGTCGAAGAACTGCGCACCAACCACGGAACGACGGTCTTCATGACCACGCATTACATGGAGGAAGCGGCACGTTGCGACCGGGTCGCGATCCTCGATTACGGGAAACTGCTGGTCGTCGACACGCCGATGAATCTCAAGAGCGAATATGCGCAGACCAACCTTAAACTCTCGGTCAACGATGTTGCGAGTGTGAAAGCCGCGATGGAAGCCCGGGGCATCAATCCGATGATCTATGGAAACATCGTGGAAACCGTCATCAAACACAGTAAAGACGCGCTTCCGATCCTACACGAATTGGAAGGGCAGATCGATAGTTTCGAAGTGAGTGAAGGGAATATGGATGCGGTATTCATGCAGTTCACCGGACGCGCGATCCGCGGGGAGGGCGAAGAATGAGACCGGTACTCCAATTGACATTGCGGAATGTCCGTCTGTTTCTCCGCAATAAAGCCGAAGTGTTCTTCTCTTTCCTTTCGGTATTCATCATTCTCGGACTGTATGTCCTCTTTTTGGGCGATGTCCAGATCCAGAACCTGAAAAGCATGGTGGGAGGCAATTTCCCCGAAGTCGAGATCCTGGTTTACTCCTGGATGATGAGCGGATTGGTCGCGGTAAGTTCCGTCACATTATCGCTGGGGGCGCTCGGACGTATGGTACAGGACCGTGAACGGAAAGTGTTCAATGATTTCATGGTGGCGCCGATTCATCGCTGGCAATTGATCATGGCCTATCTGCTCTCCACCCTGATCATCAGTTTCACGATTTCCTTCGTGCTCTTCATCGCCAGCCAAGGGATCCTGGTCGCCAAAGGGGCAGAGTGGATGCCTTTCGGCGCTAGTCTTCAGGTATTGGGGATCATCATCCTGCTGACCATGTCTTCGGGATTATTGTTGTTGTTTGCGATCTCCTTCGTGCATACCGAGACCGTCTTCTCGCTGGTCAGCACGATCGTCGGGACTTTGATCGGGTTTGTGACCGGTGCTTATATGCCGATGGGGGTCATGCCGCGCATCGTCCAGGATGTATGCAATCTCATCCCGGTGTCGCAAGGCGCCAGCCTGCTGCGTCATATCTATATGAATCCCATCATCGAACGGCTTTTCGCTGGTGCGACCGCCGAAACCGTGACGAATTACCGCATCCTGCAAGGGATCGACCTGACGTTGAATAAAGTCACGCTCACAGATCAGATGATGCTGTTCTACCTGCTTGGAAGTATCGTCGTCTTCCTGATCCTCAGTATCGTACGTTTCAACACGATGAAAAATTAAAAGCGGGTGTTCCCGCTTTTTTAATCATGACAGAGGTATAAGTGATCGATCCAATCGGCGGAGTTACTGCTGATCAGGCTCTTTTTGAATTGTTCGTAGGTGACATCGGTGTTGAAGAGATAATAACCGTTGTTGTTCGCTTCCTTGAAGGTCACCAACTTCAAGAACTTGAACTCTTCGATGCTTCTTCGGCCGAACCGGTCGCGGGTCGTATCCACGACCGCAAGGAATGTTTCATCGGCGTATTGGACGATCGTCAGGATCGGATCTCCTTCATCGGTATAGGCGACGAAGATCAGTTCCGCATCCATGCCCAATTTCACTTTGTCGACGAACGATTTCAGGATCGATTGATTATAGACATAAGGCTCAGCCTGCAGATTGACAAGATGTTTGTCATTTACCGCATCCTGTACCGGATAGACCATCGGGATCTTCGCTAAAGTGGAGCGCAGATGAATATAGCGCTCCGGGATGCTCATCGGTTGTTTGACGGCGCAGGCGCACAAGAGAAACAATACAAATAGGACTCTTATTTTTCGCATAGTTCCCTCCCACAAAGGTTTGTTTCCTTAAGTATAAATCATGCGAAGTGAAATCTCTGTTAACTTACCGTGTGATAGTCCCCATAATTCAACCAGGCATCATTTCACTTCGATAAGAGCGCCGTTTAGATCGATGGAAAGTTTCGACACGTCCCATTTCGCTTTCAGATTGACCAGTGAAGCCAGCATCTTATCCCCAAACGATTCATCTGCATACAGACAAAGGATCGTAGGACCGGCACCGCTCAGAAACACCGCATAGGTCCCGTTGGATTTGGCCAGGGAAAGGATCGTGTCATAATCGGGGATCAGATATTTGCGATAAGGTTGATGGATCTTGTCTTTGGTCGCGATTCGCAACAGGTCGCCGTCGCCTGATTCCAGCGCTTTGCCTAAGATCGCTGTACGGGATAGGTTGAACACCGCATCCGAAATCGAAACGGACATCGGAAGGACATCCCTTGCCTGCTTGGTGGAAAGCGGGAAATCAGGGATCAGTGCCAAGATACGCAAGGAAGGATGGACCGTGAAAGGGATGGCAAGCGGAGTCTGATGGTTGACCACCGACGCGACGCAACCGCCATACAAAGCCGGTGCCACATTGTCCGGATGACCCTCCAAACCAGAGCAGATCGCGAGACAAACTTCTTTGCTGAGCGGAGAACCATGCATCGCATTGGCACCCATCACGCCTGCCACCAACAAGGCGGCGCTGCTGCCCAGCCCGCGGGCGATCGGGATCTGCGAATCGATATGGATCTTGACGCCTTCATTCTCCAATCCCAGATGTTTCAAAGTTGCCTGATAGGCGACATAGACCAGATTGTGGTCATTGCGGTATTCGGCCGGACATCCTTCGATGACGAAACCGGAATCCTGCTTTTCAAAGGAAACATGCGCATAAAGAGACAAAGCCAATCCGAAACAATCGAACCCCGAACCCAGATTCGCACTGGTGGCAGGCACACGGACAGTGATCATGGCAGCTCCTTCGCGACGCGGCGGATATAGGCGTCGACTTCTTGTTGGGTCAGCACATCGGTATGCACGATCGGTTTTAACTTCAGCGATGCCAGACAGGCTGGCATCAATATCCCTGTTTTTGTTTGGATCTTCTCGATCAACGCAAGATCATCCTCGATTTCCCAACCCATCGCGGATGCGATGCTTGCGGGAAATTTATAAGGGGAAGCGGTCGCCAAGACGACGACGGGATTTATCGAGGGTTGATTTTGCGCGACATGCCACGCCACGGCGGTATGCGGATCCAAGAGATAAGCATTCTTCGTATAGACTTCTCTGATCGTATGCAGGGTTTCCGCGTCATCCGCGAATCCCCCGACGAAGGTTTCTTTGAGTTTACTGAAGAGAACTTTTGGTAAAATGTATTTGCCTGTTTTCGCCAATTCATCCATCAGCCTAGCGATCAACGTGGAATCGCCGTCGCTCAGCAGCCAGATCAGACGTTCCAGATTCGATGAGATCAGGATATCCATCGACGGGGAAAGCGTGGAATGGAAAGCCCGGTTGCGATCATAAACCCCGGTTTCAAGGAAATCACTCAGGATATGGTTTTTGTTGGAAGCGCAGATCAGTTTTCCGATCGGCAGGCCAGTCGCCTTGGCAAGATACCCTGCCAGGATATTCCCGAAATTACCAGTCGGGACCGCGAAGTCGACAGGGGAACCCTGTTTAACGACCCCTTGGCGCACCAAGCGGTTATAGGTTTGGACATAATAGACGATCTGCGGTAGAAGCCTTCCGATATTGATGGAATTGGCGCTGGAATAAAGTACATCGTCCAACGGATCACGGGTTGCGAAGAAATGTTTCACCGCGTTCTGCGCATCGTCGAAGTTTCCTTGGATGGCTGCGACTTTCTGGTTCTTGCCATCCTGGGTCGTCATCTGTAATCGCTGGATCTTACTGATCCCGAAATCGGGATAAAAGGTGATGATTTTGATATGCGGAAGATCTTTCAGTCCGCACAATGCGGCTGAACCGGTGTCGCCGCTGGTCGCCGCTAAGATCACCAGATCTCGCGGATCACCGGACTTTTCCCGGGCTTTCACCAACAATCTGGGAAACAAGGATAACGCGATATCTTTGAAGGCGGCGGTCGGTCCGTGGAATAGTTCGGCAACGAAAGTATCCCCGACTTTCACCAAAGGGACGATCTCCTCGGTATCAAAACGGTCCGTATAAGCTTCATGGACACATGAAACGATTTCCTCTTTACTGAAGTCGTCGAACCATGCTTTCAGGATCAACACAGCCAGTTTCTTAAAGTCGGTCGTGCTGTATACATCCGAGGGAAGTTTCGGCAGTTCGCGCGGAAAAAACAGACCGCCGTCGGACGCAAGTCCCTGCAGGATCGCTTCGATCGATGAAACCTTGATTTGCGCATTCCGCGTACTCTCGTAGAGCATTGAGCACACCCCCCTAACCTTGTATTTGGACTACTCATATGATAGAATGTTTCAAATTAGGTTACAAGTCTTTTCATGCTTGCAACGGAAAGAAGGGTTCACGGTGGACATCGCATTACTCGGCAACGGGACGGTCGCGAACGGTTTAGTGACGCATATCGAAACACTCCGAAAGAGTGATCGCGCCCTCTTTTCGATCCGTCATATCCTGCTGAAACCCGATGAAGCCTGTCCGAAGCCGATCTTCACGAATTCGATCGAGACGATCCTGGAAGACAAGGAAGTCGAAGTCGTCGTCGAAGCGATGGGTGGACGCCATCCGGCTTATGAATATCTCAAAGCAGCCATCGAACACAAGAAACATGTGGTCACTTCCAATAAGGAATTAGTGAGCGCACATGGCGCCGAACTGGCCAGGCTTGCGATCGAAAACAAGGTTGCTTTCTTCTTCAGCGCCGCCGTCGGCGGAGGGATTCCTCTGCTGATGTATCTGCGCGATACCGCCAAGCAGGAAACCGTCGATGAAATCACCGGTATCCTCAATGGAACGACCAATTTCATTTTAGATGCGATGTCACGCAAGAACCTTGAATTCAGCGATGCCCTCAAGCAAGCGCAAATCAGGGGCTACGCGGAAGCGGACCCGACCAATGACATCCAAGGTTTCGACCTTACCTATAAACTGCGCATCGCTTCCTGTGTCGCGTTCGGACGTTGGATCGACAAGGAAAGCATCGTCCGTTTTCCGCTGCATAATGTGACGGCGCTGGACATCGAGTTCTTCCGCCGCAGAAACAATACGTTACGTTATCTCGTCAACGCCGGTATCAGCGAAGAGGGGAAAATGTTCGCGACGATCCAGCCGACCGCATTGTCCGATCATCGGATCGAAGCGCAGGTCTTACGAAACAATAATCTATTTCTGTGTAAATCACAGCGCAGCGGAGAGCAGATCCTGATCGGTCAGGGAGCCGGCGCTTCACCGACCGCCGCCAATATCCACCGCGACCTGCAACGCATCCATAAAGGCGAGCGGACCTTGATCACAGGGCAGGAACCTGAAGTCAAAGCGGAAAACAGAACGCTTAAAACGCGCTACTATGTGCGTTTGAACGAACTGGCCGCCCAGGAATTCCCAAGTCAGGAAATCATGGAAGTCATCCCGGTCGAACGACAGATGATTCTGATCACGCATCGGATGAACGGTGTCGAATTGATCGAAATCATCGACGCATTGCATGCGTTTGATCCGAATATCTTCGTCTGTGCGATCCAAGAAGCGAAAGAGGGGGAATAATATGTTGAAAGTGGTTAAATTCGGTGGTTCGTCGCTGGCGGATACGACGCAGTTCAAAAAAGTCCACGACATCATCGTCGCTGATCCGGCCCGGACCGTCGTCGTTGTTTCGGCTGCCGGAAAACGGGATTCGGATGATCATAAGATGACCGATATGTTGTATCTGATCCATGCCCATCTTCAGTTCGGATTCCCATACCAGGATATCATCAAGATCCTTTCGGACCGCTTGATCGAAATCCGCGATGAATTGAAACTTGATTACAAAATCGAGGAAGATCTCCAGCGTATTTTCAATGGGATCACGAAAAGCATCTCGATCGATGAATTAGTTTCACGCGGCGAATATCTCACCGCCAAACTGATGGCTTCCTATCTGGGATTCACCTTCATCGATGCATCTTCCTGCGTCTTCTTCGGTTATGACGGACTAGTCGATGTACCCAAGACTTACGAAGCGATCAAAGATGCCTATAAAGTCCATGGCAAGATCGTCATTCCGGGATTTTACGGAAGTCTGCCGAACCATAAGATTAAAATCATGAGCCGCGGCGGATCGGATATCACCGGTGCTCTGGCTGCTGCCGCCTTGGATGCGCAGATCTATGAGAACTGGACCGATGTCTCGGGTATCCTGATGGCCGATCCGCGCATCGTCGACTCCCCCAAAGCCATCCGTCGCATGACCTACGCCGAATTGCGTGAATTGTCGTTCCTGGGCGCTTCCGTCCTGCATGAAGAATCGGTCTTGCCGATCAAACTCAAACATATTCCGCTGCAGATCCGCAACACCAACGAACCCGATCATCCGGGAACGCTGATCGAAGAGAAATTCGAGAACGAGGACGACGCGAACGCCGACGACCGTTTCATCACGGGCATCGCCGGACGGACCGGTTTCTACGTACTTACCATCTATAAGGAACAAATCTTGGCCAACACCTCGATCGTACGCAAGACACTGGAAATCTTCGATGATTTCAACGTGCAGATCGAACATATCAACTTAGGCTTGGACAGCTTCATGCTGACGGTATCCTCGACTCAGATCCGTGACCGTCTCTATGATGTCGTCGGGAAGATCCAGAGCGAATGCAATCCGGACACCTTGGATATCGAAGAGAACATCGCCATGATCGCCTGTGTCGGACGGCGCATGCGTTACAGACCCGGCATTTCAGGGAAACTGTTCAGCGCTTTAGGGAAAAATGGCATCAATATCCGTATCATCACCCAAGGCACCAATGAAATCAGTATCATCGTCGGCGTCGAAAGCAAAAGTTACAATGACACCGTGCGTGTCATCTATGACAGTTTCGTCGGATAGGAGAACTATGAACGTCGCAATCCTGGGCGCCACCGGAATGGTGGGGCGAGAAATGATCAACGTCTTACAAGAACGGGAATTCCCGGTCGATACCTTGAAGTTGTTTGCGAGCGCACGCAGCGTCGGAAACAAAATAGATTTCAACGGAAGGGAAATCGTGATCGAAGAAGCGAACGAGTCTTCTTTCGAGGGGATGGATTTCGTATTCGGTGCGGTGTCCAATGCGATGGCTGAGCAGTTCGCGCCCTTCATCGTGAAAGCCGGCGCGATCTTCATCGATAATTCTTCCGCTTTCCGTATGCTGGACGAGGTACCTTTGGTGATACCTGAAATCAATCCGACAGACGCCTTCAAACATAAAGGCATCATCGCCAATCCGAATTGTTCGACGATCATCGCGATGGTCGCCCTGAACCCCATCCATCAGCGCTTCGGTGTAAAGAGCGTCGTCGCCTGTACCTATCAAGCCGTATCCGGCGCAGGCCAGGAAGGAACGCAGGAATTGATCGACCAGATCAACGCATCGGTCAGTAAAAAAGAAATAAGTGTCAAAGTCTTCCCGCGCCCCATCGCCTACAATGTGATCCCGATGATCGGCGGCGAAGAAGAAAACGGATATACCAGCGAAGAGATGAAGATGCGCAACGAAGGACGCAAGATCCTCCACCAACCCGATCTCAATGTCAACTGCACCTGTGTGCGGGTTCCGGTATTGCGCTCGCATTCCGTCGCGATGACAGTGGAAACCCATGAGCTTATCGACCTCGATCTGATCCGCGAGGATTGGGCGAAAGCACCCGGAATCGGCGCTTTGCCTGAAGGTCTGAGTTATCCGACCCCGCTGGACACCAGCGACCAAGACCTCGTGATGGTCGGCCGATTGCGCAAAGACCTGAACTATCCTTTACGCGGAGTCAGCTTCTGGTGCTGCGGAGATCAAGTCCGTAAAGGCGCCGCCACCAACGCGATCCAGATCGCGGAACTCTTCCTCAAGTAAAAACACCGTAAACACGGTGTTTCTTTATACAATAGATAACTGCCTTTATTTATTATAATCCGATTTACCCGCCATCAGGCAGGCTAACGCGATTGAATTCAGTTTGTCGCTGTCGGAATCCGCCCGCGATGTGAGGACGATCGGTGCCTTGGCACCTGAGATCATACAGGCGACCGAGCCTTTCGCGAAAAACGTGATCGCTTTATAGAGGATGTTTCCGGCTTCGATCGCAGGCATGATCAGGATGTCCGCTTTCCCTGCGTTTGGATTGGTCATCCCTTTATGCTTGGCGGCTAACTCGCTGACCGCATTGTCGAAACCGAAGGGACCGTCGACCGTACAGCCTGTGATTTCCCCGCGTTTCTGCATATCGCTCAGTTCTTTGGCATCCAGCGTCGCCTGCATCTTGGGGTTCACTTTCTCGACCGCGCAGACGATGGCGACTTTCGGATTCTCGATTCCAAGAGCATTAGCAATCGGCAGGCAGTTCTCGATGATCTGTTTCTTCATCGTCAGATCCGGAGCGATATTCATCGCCGCATCCGATACCAAAAACAGGCGATCATAACCCGGGATATTGGCCACGAAGACATGCGAGAAGATATGCTCGCCGCGCAGTCCCCATTCCTTATTCAAAACGGCTTTCAGCAGGATACTGGTATCCACCAAGCCTTTCATCAGTAAATTCGCTTCACCCGAAGAAACGAGTCTGACCGCGATTTCGCTGGCCAAGACCATATCCGGTTCATCGATGATGCGGCAATTCACTAGAGACAATCCATGTTCCTTCGCGATCTTGAGGATCATCGTTTCGTCGCCGACCAGGATCGCCTCGATCAGGTTGATCGATACGGCGCGCGAGACGGAAGACAAGACGTCAAAATCATGGGCTAAGGCGACGGACAGGATATACTTCTTATCTTTGGGAATCTTATGATAGATCAGGTCGAACAGGTTCATATAGTTTCCTACCGATAGATTTTCGGTTTTTCCTCTTTGTTTAAGTAACGTAATCCGCCCAGCGCCATCGCCCTGAGTTCATCCTCGCCGGGATAGAGATGGACCGGTGCAATCCAATCGGTATATTGACGCACCATGTTGACGAAGGTCTCACTCTGCGCGATCCCGCCGGTGAAGCAGACCGCATCGACACTCCCCCGCAAGACGCAGGCCATCGCGCCGATCTGTTTGCCGATCTGATAGGCCATCGCATCTAATACCTTTTTGGTTTCCAGATCCGTCTTCGCGTCTTCCAATGCCTGGGCCATGTTCGAATGGCCCAGATAGGATGCCAATCCGCCCTGACCGATCAGGAACTTCTTGATGATATTGCGGTTGAAGTCATAATCTTCCGCGAGCCTCAATACTTCCATCGCAGGGACGCCGCCGGCCCTCTCGGGGGTGAACGGCCCTTCGCCATCCAACGCGTTATTCACATCGATGACGCGTCCGTGGGCATGGGCGCTGACGGTGATCCCGCCGCCCAGATGCGCGACGATGATATTCAGTTCTTTCACTTCTTTATGCAGTTTCAACGCGGTTTCACGTACGATCTGTTTGGAATTCAAGGCATGGAAACAGCTTCTGCGATCATAGCCTTTCAAGCCCGAATATCTGGCTTCATCGCAGAATTCGTCCGTGATCGGCGCATCCACGAAGATCACCGGTAAGTTGAATTCCTGGCCCCAATCATATCCCAATAAGATGCCGACATTGGTGATATGAACGCCATAGTTTTCGGAACGCGCATCGTCGACGACTTCTTTCGTCAGTTCATAAATGCCGCCTTCGACTGGTTTCACCAAGGGTCCGCGCACGACCAAAAGGTCCAAATGCGTGAAATGGAAGCCTTTTTCCGCCATCCAATTCTCGACGCATGCTTTGCGTAAGGGTTCCTGATGCATGATCGATTTGAAAGGACGCAACTCTTCGGCGGTATGCCGCAAGGTCACGGAATGGATCAGCGTATCGTTTTCAAACAACGCGACTTTCGTTGAAGTCGAACCGAGATTCAAGATGAATAGTTTCGCCATAAGGTGTTCTCCATTGTTAACTTCATTTTAGCATAGCCTTCGCCACAATCGAAGGACATTTCGAAAACGCGGATGCCTATGATATAATAGATAAGTTAAGAATGAGGAAAACCATGGAACTAATTTGCACGAGAGACCGATCGTCCTTCGATATGTTTGTTGAATCCCAACCTTCGATCCACTATTCGAAGCTATGGTTCTGGGGCGAATTCGAGTCCGAACATAACTACAAGACCGAATACTGGCGTTTTGTGGAGCTTGGGAAGACAGTCGCGACCGCGGTCATGCTGAAGCGGCGGACATTGTTCGGGATGACGTGGTATATCCCCAATGGACCTAGCCTGGATTATACCGATGAAGAGCTGCTGAAGCAGGTCTTGGACGTGATACGCCGCGAGGCCGACCAAGCCAACGTCTTATATGTACGCATCGACACCAACATCCCGCGCCGTCCCCACAATCAAAAAGGCGACGTGATCGACGGGTTCAATAACGAATTCATCACCGCACGTTTCGAAACGTCCAGCTTTCGCCATACCGGTTATCAATACGGTTATTCAGGCTATCTTTTTTCCCGTTTCACCTATGTGCTCGACCTTTCACCTGATTTCAAGGAGTTGGTCGATCAAGTCGTTCCCAATGTCCGCAATCTGTATCGCAAGAATCTGCGCCGCGGGGTCGAAGTACGGGATGGAAGCCGTGACGAGCTGAAGTATCTGGTGGATTATGGCCGTGAATTAGCCGATAAGCTGGAGTTCAAACCGAAACCGCTGCGTTTCTTTGAACATTTATTCGAATTGGCAAAGGAGCATGCGGTTTACCGCGTCGTGAGTGCGGATCTGAATCTGGCGATGCGGACGATCGAGAGTGAAAAGGAAACCTTGTTAGATTCCATCAAGAATGTCGAATCGAATCCCAAAAAAGCGGGTTTCGTCAAAGAAGTGAAACGCCAGATCGATGATCTCGAAAAAGAAGCGGTTGATTTGAGCGAACTTATCAAAGCCAAGGGCAGTTCGATCGTATTAGGCTCCGCGCTGTATCTGTTGGCGGGCGAGCGTTCCTATAATGTCTACACCTACACGAATAAAGACTTCCCCAGTTTCCACGCGACGATCTCATTGCATATGGAGACCATCAAAGAATTGAAAGAACGGGGGATACGCTATTATGATTTCGTCGGGATTTCCGGCAGTCTTGATCCCCAGGATCAATATTACGGACTCTATGATTTCAAACGTAAATTCGGCGGGGAATTCATCGAAAACCTGGGTGAATTCTATTATAAACCCAAACCGAAACTCGCTTTGGTCGAGCACAAATTCAAAGTCTATCAGGGGATACTCCAGCGTCGTGTCTATCACGGACTCCTGCATCTCAAAGCGAAACTGCATCTGAAGTGAATTCCTGTTAAATCGGAGGAAGCCATGAAAAACAAAGCCGTGGTGCTGGGCGCCAATTACTATATCGGATTGAGCGTCGCCCGCTGTCTGGGCAAAGAGGGGATATCTGTCGCGTTGGTCGATTACAAACGTGAAGGGTCCTATGCGTTCGACTCGAAATACTGTGCGGAGATATTGATCGCACCGCATTATAAGAAAGAGGAACAGGCGTACCTGGATTTTTTGGTTGATTATGCGAAAAAACAAGACGCGAAACCGGTATTGTTTCCTTGCGCCGATCCATATGTCGAATTCATCGACCGCCATTTCAACGAACTGAAGGAAGTCTATCTATTCAGCCAGGAAACCGAACATCTGAATGTCGATGCGATGGATAAAGCCAAATTAAGCGAAATGGCCATGAAACATGGGGTGAAGATCCCGGTATCGATCTCGATCGATGAACCGGATTTATTGAAGAAGGTAAAAGAAATCGGTTATCCGGTCGTGTTGAAACCGACCGATTCGTCCTCGTTTGTCAGTATCTTCCGGATCAAGATGTTCAAGGTCGAAACCGAAGCAGATCTCATCGCGAAAATCGACCTGACCCGCAAATCGAAATGCAATGTCTTCGTGCAGCAGATCATCCCGGGTTTCGACGACCACATGGTCACCTACGATATGCATATGGACAAGCAGGGCGAGGTCACCCATTGGACGACTTGCCAGAAGCAGCGTCAGTATCCAATCAATTTCGGCGCCTCGGTGTTCACGAAGCAGAAATATATCCCTGAATTGCATGCGATCGGCGCCCCGTTCTTTAAAGCGATCCACTGGCGCGGATTCGCGGAGATCGAATTCAAGAAACATGCGCAGACCGGTGAATATTACTTGATTGAAATCAATGTGCGTACCACCAATTTCAACGCGATGCTGGCGAAGATCGGACTCAACTTCCCCTATATCGCTTATCGCGAATTGACCGGAGATCCCCTGCCTGCCGCATCCGTCGAAAAAGACACCAATGTCCACTTCTGGTATATGTACGAAGACCTGTTGGCGATCCGCGACTATCTCCATACAAAGCAGCTGACGCGCGGTGAGATTTTTAGTTCATTCCGCGTGCCGATCGTCGAGGCGGTCTATGAAAAAGGCGATACGAAACCTTTCTTTAGTTTCCTGAGTATGGTCCACAAGAAACTGCATGCCTCCATGAAAAGGAAGATGAAACGATGAACGACAAGAAAATAGGCATCATCGGAGGAATGGGACCGGAAGCTACGGCCTATTACTACACCCAAATGATCAAATTGACCGGAGTCCACAAGGATCAGGATCATTTCCGCGTCTACATCGATTCCAACGTGAAAGTGCCTGATCGTACGGCGGCGATCTTAGGCAAAGGTCCCAGTCCCGTCCCGTATATCTTGGAAACGATCGCCTGGATGAACCAGGTCGGCGTGGATGAAGCGTTCATCCCTTGTTTCACTTCGCATTATTTCTTTGATGAATATGTCGCGCAGGCGAACTTCAAACTCCATAATGCGTTCACGGTATGCAACGAATTTTTGAAAAATGAATTACCCGATGTGAAGAAAGTCGGTGTGTTGGCGACGACAGGGACGCGCAGTACGCAAATCTTCGATAAATATTTGACGGGGGTCGAATTAATCTACCCAAGTGAGAAAGATCAGGAAGAAAAAGTGATGAAAGCCATCTACGATCCCAAGATCGGCATCAAAGGCGGCAAGACCGATGGGGAATGCATCGTATTATTGGTGAAAGCCGCGGATGCCCTCATCGCGCAAGGTGCCCAATGTATTTTGGCGGGTTGTACGGAAATCGGGCTGGTATTGAGACCGCATCATCTCACGGTCCCCTTGGTTGATCCGATGTTATTGACGGTATTGGAGATCATTCAGAAATAATCCGAAAGGATCAAGATTCATGAACGAAAAACTCTTTGGATATCTAAACACAAAACCAGAGCTCTATGAGAGCGGCGAGCCGCTCTTTTGGGATGACGAACATATCTCCGAAGGCATGCTTGAAGCGCATCTGGACCCGGAATTCGAAGGCGCGACACGCAATTTCGTATTCGTGTTCCGCTCGGCTGATTGGATCGCGAAACTCGCGTCGAATATCGATCATCCGAAACTGTTGGATCTGGGTTGCGGACCGGGCATCTATGCGGAACAGTTCCAAAAACGCGGGTTTGAGGTCACCGGCATCGACTTCTCCAAACGTTCCATCGAATATGCCAAAGACTCCGCCAAACACCAAGGATATCCCATCGAATACATCTACATGGATTATCTGAAACTGGATATTCATCAAAAATTCGATGTGGCGACGCTGATCTATTGTGATTATGGCGTATTGAGCCCTGCCGACCGAAAGATCGTCCTAAGCAAAGTCCGCGATGCGTTGAAGCCGGGCGGCATTTTCATCCTGGATACCTTCACTCCTACCAACTACATCGATTATAAAGAAGAACGCAAGACCGCTTACCGCAATTCAGGTTTCTGGAGCGCGGAACCCCATCTGTTGGTTCAAACCAATTATCGCTACCCATCGGATACCTTCCTGGAACAGTATCTTGTCCTTACCGAACATGACCTAAAGCGATATCACAACTGGAACCAGGCTTTCACACCGGATAGCCTAAGCAAAGAACTGACGGAGGAAGGATTTAAAAATCTCGAACTCTTTGCGAACGTAGTCGGGGATCCCTATGAAGCCCAAAGCGATACCGTCTGCATCGTATGCCATAACTAAAACAAACGCCGAAGCGTTTGTTTTCAGTTCAATAGTCCCAACATGCTTTCCAATAATCCGTTGATCTGAACTAATTTCGAATTACGCAGGAGTTGGATATCCGCGATTTGTTTGAAGGCCGCATCCAGCGCCGCATAATCCAGTTTTCTCCTGTTTTCTTTGTTTGCGACCATGATCGCTTTGATTTGTCCGGATGTCGCCTTGATTTCTTCCCTCAGTGTCTTGATCTTCGCGTTGTCATCCTTCAAGGTCTGGATGATGGCCGGATCAAGGACGGTGCCGGCGGCTTTGATCGCTTCCAATGTCGACTTCAGTTCAGCTCTCAACGTTTTATTCTCTTCCCAGATTTCTTTATTGTCGGCACGGTTCTGCTGGACGATTTCACGTTTCGCCAAGACGGCGGCCCGGAAATCGGAAATTGCCTTTTTTTTTGCCTCAAGTTCGGCGATGCGCGCATTGATCCGCGCTTCCCACTTCGGAATCGTCGAGGTGCCGGTCATGGTCGCGAAGGCGCTGATGTTCATCGCAAACGTCAGAGCGATGATGGTTACGATCGTAAGTATTTTTTTCATAGTGTTTCTCCTTTTATGGGATCAGTAGATCCGAATCCGTTACTTCGATCTGACTGTTCTGGATTTTCGGCAGATCATCCAATGAACTCAGAATCTCGTCGGCGACTTGAAGTGTCGACTGGTTATCTTTGTTTGGTGTGGGGTTGTCGTCTTTCGGGAGGCTGTTCTTGGCACATCCTGCCAGCAGGATCAGAATCAAGGATAATGGGATGAGCAGGCTTTTCGCTTTCTTCATGGGCGAGCCCTCCTTTCATGTCTCTAGTATAGACTCGATACCCTGCGGATGTCATCGGCAGACCTGTGGCAAATCCGTGGCAATTCTTTTCAAGCGTCCAATACAATGTATAATATCCCTAAGGAGATTTCTATGGGCAAACTGATCTATATCGCGGATGACGAAAAGAACATCAGGGACTTGATTCGTACGTTTCTTTTGAATGACGGATTCGAAGTGGAATCCTTTGCGAACGGAGACAGCCTCTATGCCTCTTTTCAATCCAAAGCCTGCGATCTGATCATCCTTGATATCATGATGCCGGGTACGGACGGCTTGGCAATCTGCTCGCAGATACGGGCGAAAAGCAATGTGCCGATCATCATCGTCTCCGCCAAGGACAGCGAACTCGACCGCATTACAGGAATCACTTTAGGCAGCGATGATTATCTGGTGAAGCCCTTTTCCCCGATCGAATTGGTGGCGCGCGTCAAAGCGATCTTCCGGCGTATCGATCTGGACCAGACCAAGACTAAAACAGAAATGCTATCATTCGGTGATATCTCCCTATACCTCAATACAAAGGAATGTACCTTCCATAAAGAGAAAATCGACCTCACACCGACCGAGTTCGCTTTCTTATCCTACCTGATCATCCATCAGGAACGGGCGGTATCCAGGGCTGAACTCTTGAAGAATGTGTGGAGTTTTGAATTGGAGACCGATACACGGGCGACCGACGATGTCCTCAAACGCTTGCGTAAAAAACTCAAAGACAGTAACGTCTTGATCGAAGCGGTATGGGGTTTCGGCTTCAGACTTACGGAGGTGGAACATGAAAACGCTGCGCAGTAAGATCATGACGCCCTTTATCATCCTCTTCATCGGCATCCCTTTGATCGCCATCCTGTTATTCAACCTAGTGCTAGGCGCCTACATCAACAATTCGACCCGCTCGAATCTCATCAATTCAGCCAACGGCATCGATACGCTGATCAAACAGGAGATCTTGGTTCAATACCAAGCCGGTACATTGGCGGATGCCACTTTGCGCGAAAAGCTCGTCCTGTTGCGCGGTTCGCTGAAAGTCTCTAAACTTGTATCCAATACGGAATTCGTGATCATATCGAAAGCGGGAGCGGTCCTATTCCCACAGAACTTCACCGACAGTTATCTCAACGATGCGATCGTTGAGAAAGCGGTCAATCAGTTGAAAAACGTATCCAAGAACGAGGCGGTCCAGTTCAGATTTTCCGGAACGAAATATTTCACCATCAAGAAATCGATCGGAAGCGGACTGAAGACCTTGGAATTCGTCTATATCGCCACGACGCAGAACACGAAGGAACTCGTCTTCGTACTCAACGGACTACTGATCGCGATCTTCGCGGCTGGCAGCCTGATCAGCTATTTCGTCGCACATCGTGTATCCAAAAACATCACGCAGCCGATCGCGCAGCTGAACAGCTATGCGAAACAGATCGGAAAGGGCGAGTTCGTGAATATCCCACAAGATACCAGCAGTAAGGAACTCAGCGAATTAAGCGTTGCGATGAACACGATGAGCTCTAACCTGAAAGACAAAGAACAGGCGACCACCTTATTCGTGCAGAACTCCTCGCATGAACTGCGGACACCGTTGATGTCGGTCCAAGGTTACGCGGAAGGGATCATGACCGGGGTGTTCGCGGATGATAAGGAAGCCGCGAAAGTCATCCATACCGAAAGCAAACGAATCAGCGCCTTGGTCGATGAATTATTGACGTTGTCGAAGATTGAAAACAAGACGCATAAACAGGAACTGATCGACTTCAATCTGCCGGATCTGGTGAAACAGTTTACCTCAAAACTTCAGGGTTATGCGTTGCAGGAGAAAAAGGAGATCAGCATTCAAATCGGTCAGGAATTCATCCCGGTCAGCGTCGATGAAGAGCTGCTGATGCAAGGCTTCAATAATATCCTCTCCAATGCGATCAAATATGCCCATGCGAAAGTGACAATCGATGTATCAGTCCGCAACCGACAAGCGCTCATCCGCATCAGCGACGACGGGGACGGGATTTCCCCGAACGACTTACCGCATATCTTCGAACGTTTCTATAAAGGCAAGAACGGGAACTTCGGTTTAGGTCTTGCGATCGCGAAGTCCGCCATCGAATACATGGGCGGAAAGATTTCCGCAAGCAATTCCAACGGTGCGGTGTTCGAGATCACCTTACCCATCAAATAGCAGACAAAATAAAACAAGCGCCGCATGGACGCTTGTTTTCAGTTTCTTATAATCCGCATTTCAACTGCGCGTTGCAGTTGGTGCAGGTGTTGCATCCGCCGATCTCTTCAACCACGCCTTCAAGGCAGATCGGACAGATATCGCCGACTTCGGCACCGATGTTGCGGTCGATACGATCAGCCCGCATGACGGTCTTCTTCTCTTCGGTCTGCATTTCTTTGACGTTGACGCCGAAGTCGCGGACCAGATCCATCTGCGCCCAGTTGTTATCGTCGTCATTGGTCAAGGAAAGCACCTGGCTGTCGCGGCTGCCGTCCACATAGACGGTTCCGCCTTTGGCGCCGCCGTGATACAGACGTTCGTAGATCTTCTGGACCTGACGGACGCTGAACCCGCGCGGGGCATTGACGGTTTTCGAGATGGAGGAGTCGATCCAGCGTTGGATCGTACATTGCGTGTCCGCATGTTCTTCCGGTGCCAGTTCCATCGCGCTGACGAAGAAGTCAGGCAAGGTCGCACGCGTATATTCGGGATGATAAGCCAACCACGCTTCGACGATTTCCGCATTGACTTCGATGAATTTCCCTAACCGTCCGCTGCGGAAGTAGGAGAAGGAGAAGTACGGTTCAAGTCCGGTCGATACACCGATCATGGTTCCGGTGGAACCCGTCGGTGCGATGGTCAATAAGTGGCTGTTGCGGATGCCGTGCTTCAGGATTTCCTGCCGAATCGGTTCGCTCAGTGTTTTCATATAGCCTGTATTGATGAAGGCTTCACGCGAGGTAAGGAAAGGGAAACTGCCTTTTTCTTTTGCGAGATCGACGGATGCGCTATATGCGCTCTCGGCGATCGTCTTGAAGACCGCATCGATGGTTTTCAGGGATTCTTTGGATCCATAGCGTTTGCCGGCCCAGATCAACAGGTCATGCAGACCCATGACACCCAGTCCGACGCGCCGTTCGCCTAAGGCTTGGTGACGGTTGGCTTCCAAAAAGTACGGTGTATCATCGATGACATTGTCCTGCATACGCACGGTCAGGTTGACCGATTCCGCAAGTTCGTCATAGAGGACCCGTCCTGTTTTGCGATCCACGAAGTTCGCCAAGTTGATGGCAGCTAAGTTACAGACTGAGTAAGCAGCCAACGGTTGTTCGCCGCAGGGATTGGTTGCGACGACTTTCTGGCCATACGCTTTCGCATTGGTCATATCATTGGCGTTGTCGATGAAGAAGATACCGGGTTCCGCCGAGTACGTCGCGCAGAAGCAGACCAGATCCCATAATTCACGGGCTTGGATCTTGCGGTAGACCTTGATCGGATAACCGAGCTCGGCCCATTCGCGGACATCGCCGACTTCATGCCAACGCAAATCATAAGCTTCTTTTTGTTGGGGAGTGAAACGTTCCAGATCCGGGAAACGAAGTTCGAAAGGCAGATCGTTCGCGACCGCATCCATGAATTCCTTGGTGAAGGTGACGGAAATATTGGCTCCTGATAAGAATTCAGGGGACATGACTTCCAATTTCCCGCCGTTGGTCAGCATTTCACGCGCATATTCCGAGATATGATCCGGCGTGGCCTTGTTTTCGACCAACGACTCGTACATTTCTTTTTCAACTCGATTAAGCGGGGTGAATTTCAGTTTCTTCGAGGCTTCATCCTTGATCTGTTGATCGTTGGAATTCTCGGTCAGCCATTTCAAGACTCTAGGATTCTGCATCTTCGATATAATGAACTCAATGATATCCGGATGCCAATCCGCCAACATGATCATCTGCGCACCACGACGGCTTCCGCCTTGTTCGACCAAGTGCGTCAGATTCGCGATGTCGTTGAGCCAACTGACGGCGCCGGAGGACTTGCCGCCGACTCCTTTGGCAGGGGCTGCTTTGGGACGCAGGGTTGAACCGTTGGTTCCGACTCCGCCGCCTCTGGACATGATCTCCATGACTTCTTTTCTGTGATTCGCGATGCCGCCTCTGGAATCATGCACGAACGGCATGACGAAACAATTGAAGTACGTGACTTCGGTACCGCTGCCTGCGCCGTAAAGGACGCGTCCGGCCGGGACGACATTCAAATTCGCTAATTGACGGTAAAATAATTCACCGTATTTTTCTTTCAGTTCATCGGTCTGCTCGGTATTCGCCAACGCTTTACCAACCCGCTTCGCAATCTGTTCATAGAAGATTTCCATCGGCTTGTCGACGTTCTTGAAATTACGTTTGACGATGCCGGTGAGCGCTTCCTGTTCATCTTCAAGCGATGCGCGCCATTCCTCTTCCAATTCGACCTTCACGCTTTCATGCGCACGGTCGATCTCGACGACCATTCCGATTCCCCTCGCAGGAAACTTCGGATCATCTTTCACGATCGTAACGACGATATCCCCGACACCCAATGTTTTTAAACCGCGATCCTTCTGCGCATACCGGTCCAACATGACCAATCGTGAAACACCGCTATGGATGAGATGAAAATCATCTTCGATCGGAACCAAGTGTGGGAAATGACGGGTTATGTCATCATTCAATTTTGCGATGGTGGCTTTACTATAACTCATGGTCATTTTCCTCTTCTCTCTTTATTAGGATTAACTATAATTCTATCATAAGAATCAGGATATAATTTCTGAAAATCTATTCATTTACGATTGACTGACATTCGTGTAAACGTATAGTCGGAAAGTCGGTTTAAATACACGCTTAATCCGATCGGTAAATCCTGTGTCCGTCCTAATCTCACGACTTGGCGCTCGGCACGCCGTACGATGGAGCGCAGCCAATTCAGACGCGCGTTGGCTACATCGTCGAAGGGATAGACGAATCCTTTGAAGGCATCCTGGCTTTTCTCGATTTCGCTCTCCAGGAATTCGATGCGTTTCAATGCGTCGAATTCCCTTACTTCAAACCCTGCCAGCAAGGAACAGAAGTGAACCAAGTCTCGGGTAATCTCTTCCCAGTCTTTGCGTTCCATCTGATTCTCCGCTTGGATCAGGATGATCGAACTCTGAAGTTCGTCCAATGTACCCAAGGTTTCGATCAGCACGCTGTCTTTTTCCACCCGTTTTCCGGAAACCCCGGTCGACCCTTTGTCGCCGGTTTTAGTCATTACGCCCATTTCTACCCTCCCATCGCCGCATCAAGGTGCTGAATGCTTTATGCATCGGTACCAGGCACAACAAGATAAGTATATAGTTCGAGATTCCGTGCACGATGTCAAACGGGATGCCCCGTATCCAGTAAGAAATGCCGAATGAGATCCCATAGATCATCGCATATTGAAGTGAGAACAGAAATCCGAACAACAAGCCGAACAACCCGCCCAATACAGCCCAACGGTCGGGCTTGACTTTATTGAGTCGTTTGAAGAGGATCACGATGGCCATCCAAAGCGGCCAGATCCAAAGATAACCGACCACCCAATCGCCAAAACCCCAGATTAGAGATTCAAGGACGACGAAAATCAGACTGACCGCAAGTGCGTCCAAGGGCGGCAGAAAGAGCGCGACCAAAAGGAAAAGCAATGAGACCAGTTCGACATTGGGAATGAAGGCTAACCCGACTTGGGCGGCGAAAATCGTAGCCGCCAAAGCGGAGATCAGAACGATCCGCTTGACAGGTTTCATCAGTTAAAGCTCGAGGTATACGTGAAGGTGAATAGATCTTTGTCGTAGATCGGCGCCGTATCGATGCCGGCGCAGTATTTCGCTGCGATGCAATCCTTATTGGTGATCGAATTGTAGAGCCACCAAGGTCCTTTCGTCGCGTCCGTCGTGACATATTCGTTGATCCCGACGATGTAACGTCCAAGCGTATCAGACTTGTTGCCCTTGAATTCAAGTGTAAGCTGTTTCTTTGTCTGCATCTGATCCAGCAGTTCCCCTAAGGTCAAGGCGTCCGTACGGACGGTCTTGTCCAGAATGGTTTTACTGCCGGCCGTTTCATCGACCATCAGGACGATGCGGATCGCTTTCGATCCGGCCTGTAACTTGCTTCGGTTGTACCACGCCACGGCTCCCAGGAGCACGGCACCGATCCCAAGCACGATCAGGACTTTCGTAAGAGTCTTCTTCATGGAAATCCTCCTTCAATAAAAAACACACATCTTCAAATGGGATGTGTGAAAAAAGACCCGAAGTCTTTTTATCTTGTTCCCAGAAGATAAAAGTCTTGCACAAGTGGCAGGTCTACTGGCTGACAATTCATCCTCGAGGAACCTTCCCGCAGTTACGCAGTGGTTATTTCCCTTTGTCCTTGTCTACAGTTGCTGGGACAGCTTCGTTTATTTCGAATTCCCTATTGAGCCCCGCAGGGCACCATGTCGTGCACATTCATTATAGTCCGACCTTCATTCATCCTGCAACAAGATTCGAAATTCTGATTAGTGACAAACATTCTTCTTTTCATATCACCACCTCATCTGTTAAGATAGACAAAAGTAAGTGAGGTGCGCAAATGGACTATTCCGTACTGATCGTCGCAGCCGGCCGTGGAGAGCGAATGGGACTTGGCTACAACAAGGTCTTTTACATGCTGAAAGAAGGCACCACGATCCTGGATACGACGCTGGAACTGTTTCTGAAGGACCAGCGATGCAAGCAGATCATCATTGTCACCAACCCCAATGAAATGACCATGGCGATGAAAAAACGGGAGATCGGTCGCATCGTCCATGTAGCCGGCGGGGAAACCCGTCAGATCAGCGTACATAACGGATTGACGGCAGTTACGGAAGAAATTGTATTGATCCATGACGGAGCACGTCCCTGGTGTCCGATGAAATGTGTCGACGATCTGCTGCTCGCGATGGAAACGGAAGACGCGGCGATCCTGGCCGTACCGGTCAAAGACACCATCAAGGAAGTCGAAGACGGATACATCGTGCGGACCATCGAACGGTCCAGATTATTCCAGGCACAGACACCCCAAGCCTTCAAGACAAGTCTGATTCTCGAAGCCTGCAAGTTGGCGGAGATCGAAAACAAGAAAGTCACCGACGACGCGCAGATGATCGAAATGTATACCGGAACCCGGGTGAAGATCGTTGAAGGCTCCTATACCAACATCAAAGTAACCACGAAAGAGGATATTAGGGGCACCTAATGAATGAGGGATAGCCGAAGCATAATTTTTCTATTTTATTCAAATCTTTCCGTTTTCTGACGATGTTAATGCTTTTTTGAAGGGTAATCAGCGTAAAGTTTGATATAATGTACCTATCATTATCGGGGGGATCTTAAGCATGAAAGCAATCAAGGTGACATATTCACTGAAACGATCTGTCGCTGAGCGATCTGTTTTTTATGTTTAGCCAAACATGTACTAAATCATCAAGTCAAAGGATAGAACAGCGCAGGGAAAACCTGATGCTTTCATAAAGAAAGGAGAAGAAAATGTCGGATAACGGTTTGATTCAAGAAAAAGCAGCTATACCTGTCGTGTCGTACAAAGAATGGTTGCTTACATTTCTTATATTGCTAATTCCGTTTGCGAATATCGTCATGCCGTTTGTTTGGGCTTTTGGCGGAAACGCGAATCCCAGCAAAGCGAATTATTTTAAAGCCCAACTTACGTTCGTCTGCATCATGTTCGTCCTCGCCATCGTTTTCTGGGGAATGATCTTTGCATTTTTCTCACAAATGATGTACAAAGGTTACTAACATCCGGGTTTGACAAGGTATGGATTTGGTGGGGAACCCGCGTCGGCGGGTTTTCGTTTGGGAAAGGGAATGTCAAAACCTATCAAGAATTGCGCTAGATCGACATCGAATCCAAATGTGAAAATTTGGTGAAAACAAGAATAATATCCCAAAAATATAGACCTGAAAGGTCGTGAATATTCGATTTACAAGCACCCCCTCTTCTGTTATAATGTACGAACGGGTAGATATGTCCCATATTTACTCCTTGCCCGAGAGGGCCACAGACCATAAGGAGGTGTACAAATGAGAAAGTATGAAGTCATGTACATTGTGAACGCATCGTTAGACGATGCCGCTCGCCAAGCAGTCATCACGACATTGCACGCTATTATCGCAGATAACGGCGGGACCATTGTTAAGATCGACGATTGGGGAGTCAAAGAGTTCGCATACAGCATCGAGAACATGACCAAAGGTTACTACGTCGTTTTGAACATCGAAGCCGAGCCGGCAACGGTTAAGGAATTCGATCGACTTGCGCGTATCAACAGTAACGTCGTCAGACACATGATCTTGAATCTGGAAGAAGAATAGAGGGGAGTCCACATGATAAATCGCGTCGTCTTAGTCGGAAGGATCACCAAAGATCCTGAGTTGCGTAAAACACAGACGGGGAAATCCGTCGCATCCTTCACGGTCGCGTGCAATCGCCGCACCAGTGCAGGGCAACAGGAACAAGCAGACTTCATCCGGTGCACCACTTGGGAACGCACCGCTGATTTCGTCGGCCAGTATGTCCGTAAAGGATCGCTGATCGGCGTCGAAGGTCGGATCACCACCGGAAGTTATGACGGTGCCGACGGGAAAAAAGTCTACACGACGGAAGTTACGTGTGATTCGGTCCAGCTATTGGAATCCAAAGGTGCAGGCGAAAATCGTTCGCAAAACACAACCGCGCCGTCGAAGGGTCAGTCCAACGGATATTACCCCGACAACAATACCGCGGAAGAAGACTTTAATACAGGTCCTTTACTGGATATATCCAGCGACGACCTTCCATTTTAACAAGAAAGGAGATCTACCATGGCATTTAAAAAACAAAGAA
>JBAVGP010000007.1:0-3037 GCA_049684955.1 Erysipelotrichaceae bacterium | reverse complement strand
GTCGTCAACAAGTATCCGTTCAACGACCTGATGCGCATCATCAGCCGTTACGGTGAAGAAAGTTTCGCCAAGCAGATCGCGCGTAAAATCGAAGCCCGCCGCCAGATCAAAGAAATCGATACGACCTTGGATCTGGTCGATGTCATAAAATCAGCCTTGCCTTCGAAAGTCCTGTCCAAGAAGGGCCATCCGGCCAAACAGACCTTCCAGGCGATCCGCATCGAAGTCAACGGGGAACTCGATGCGTTACGGGAAGTGCTCGACCAGGGCATCCGCCTGCTGAATCCGGAAGGACGCTTCTGCGTCATCACCTTCCACTCCTTGGAAGACAGGCTCGTGAAGGAGCGCTTCAACGAAGTATCCACCATCAAGGTGCCGCGTAAACTGCCGATCGCGGACCTGCCGCAAGCCGCCTATGAAGTGGTCACACGCAAAGCGCTGGTCGCCGACGAGGAAGAGTTGGATGAGAACAAACGTTCGCATTCGGCGAAGTTAAGAATTTTGAGAAAAAGGGGAATCTAACCATGGCGAAGAAAGTCAAAAGAATCCGTTCAAAACGTTTCAGCATCACACGTACGATCCGTACGCTCTTTCTGGCATCCTTCGTGCTCTTCGTCGCATCCGCCCTGTTCCTGCGCTCCTACAATGTAGGCTTGAGCGTCGCGAAACAAAAGGTCGACAAACAGATCCTCACTGTAACCAAACAAAACCAGACATTGGCTTCCGATATCCAAGTCTTGAGCGCTTACACACGGGTCGCGGCGATCGCCGAACAAGAGGGTCTGAGCTTGATCCAAAACAACATCGTCACCGTGGAAAAGAGTAAATAGATGAAAAAAAGAAGCAATCGCATGCTTCTTTTTGTCATGGCGTTGTTCTTAGGGCTGGCATCCATCACTGCCGCCAACGTCTACGTCGTCGCTTTGGCGGGTGTGCATCTGCGCAGTATGACCGATATCGTCGAATACAGCCAGAACGTACATATCCAAAAGACGACCTTGCTTTCCAAACGCGGCGAGATTTTGGACCGCAACGGCGTCATCATCGCCGAGGACGTCGATGCTTACGATGTCTATGCCGTGCTGGATGACCGTTTCGACGAAACCTATGTCACCGATATCGAAGGAACCGCCTCGAAACTGGCGGTCTTTCTGCATGCGCCGATCGACTATATCCGGCAGCGGCTGAACCTGAAAGGGACCTATCAGACCTATTTCGGGATCTACGGAAGAAACCTGACGAAAGAAAAGCGCACCGAACTGGAAGCGCTGAAACTCAGCGGGATCAAATTCACGACCACGGTGGCGCGTAATTATCCGCTCGGGACCTTCGCCGCCCATCTGATCGGTTTCGCCCAGGCGAACGATCCGCTGTCCGACGGGAACGTCCTGGTGCAGGGGAAGATGGGACTAGAACTCGCGTATGAAAAACAATTGGTCGGCGTCAACGGGAAACGCGAATCGACGGTCGACCGTTTCGGCTATGTCCTGCCCGGTTCGAAAGTGACGCAGATCGCCGCCGTCGACGGAAACAACGTCACTTTGACGCTGGACCAAGGCATCCAGGAAGCTTTGGAAGCCGCCATCCTCTCGACCCGTTCGACGTTCGACGCACCCAAGATCATGGGTTCGGTGATGGAAATCGATACCGGGAAAGTGCTGGCTTGGGGACAATGGCCGAATTTCAATCCGAATCAGCTGGATATCGAGGATTATATGAATCTGGGCATGCAATATGCCTATGAACCGGGTTCGACGATGAAGACCTTCGTCTATGCCGCGGCGATCGACACCGGCGTCTACAGCGGCAGCGCGACGTTCGACAGCGCGCCTTTCCGCATGGGCATCAAGAACGGCTTACCGACAAGAGTCGGCAAGAACGATAAAGCCAGCGCCGTCATCAACAATTCAAATAAGAAAAACTGGGGTATCATCTCCTATGATATGGGCTATGTCTATTCCGCCAACGTCGGAATCGCAAGCCTTTTGACGAGTACCCTTAGCCCGCAGATCTATCGGGACTATCTCGATAAATTCGCGTTCTTCCAGCCGGTAAGTACCGATCGGCTGATGGAAACGACCGGATCGATCAATTTTAAATGGCCGATTGAAAAATTGACTGCCGGCTACGGGCAAGGGGTCACCGTCACGATGCTGCAGATGCTGCAGGCGTATTCCGCCGTCTTGAGTGACGGGACGATGGTGAAACCGTATTTCGTCCAGAAGATCACCAATCCGCAGACAAATACGATCGTCTATGAAGCGCAGACCACGGTCGTCGGGAATCCGATCAAGAAAGAAACGGCCTTGCGTCTGCAGAACCTGATGTATCAGGTCGTCTATGATGAAAAGGGCTCCGGACGTTTCTATAAGATCCCCGAAGTCAATTCCGTCGCCAAGACCGGGACCGCCGAATTTGCGGAGAACGGCGTCTACAACCCGAACCATAATCTGTTCTCGATCATGATGGGGTTACCCGCCGAGGATCCGAAAATCATGATTTATTACGCTTTCGAAGCGAAATACGCACGCCAGGTGCACAGCACGACGGCCGCGATCCAACAATTGATGCGCAAGATCACCTTGACCTACGGCTTCACGAAACCAGGCAATAATACGCCGGGCGAAAACAAGCCGAGCGTTTTCACTGTCAGCGTGCCGATTCTGACCAATCACAGCGTCGCGTATGCCAAAGCGAAATGCGCCGCCGTGGCGATGGAAGTCGTTCAGATCGGCGACGGAGCGACAGCCATTGCGCAATATCCGCTGCCCAATACCCAAGTGTTATCCAACCAGCGCGTACTTCTGTTGACCTCGCAGGCGAATATCACGATGCCGAATATGACCGGCTGGAGCCGCAAGGATGTCCTTGCATACTTCGCTTTGACGCACATTCCCGTATCGTTGAGCGGGGAAGGGAACGTCGCCGCCCAGTCCGTCGCGGCCGGGACTTTGATCGACGCTTCGATGACGGTGAAAATCACATTGAAATGACCTGCCGTTTGGCATCATCATGGTATAATAGTTCAAGTAAAACG
>JBAVGP010000006.1:0-3214 GCA_049684955.1 Erysipelotrichaceae bacterium | reverse complement strand
GGCTAATACATCCAATGCCATCGCGATAGCATCTTTGACCAAGGTGCGGACATCTTTGAAAACGGTCATCGATTGTTTGCCATCGAGGATATACTGGACGGAAGCGATTTCAGCATCTTGACCTGTTACGAAGAAGCTGGTGATCTTGGCGTCTTTGCGGAAAGCATCGGAAATAGCGCGTGCGGTTCCGTCATTCGGTGCTAAGATGTAAGCTTTGCCTTTTAAGGCGTCAGGAGCAGCAGTCAAATGGCTGGTTGCAAGATTCAAAGCGGTATTGAAATCCCAGTTCGTGGTGATTTGACCGATGATGTCGCCCAATTGGGTTCTGGTCAGATCTTTCGTGGCTTTGAGTTCAACGGCTTTCGAGGAGTTTGCGATAACGAAGGTTCCGTCAGCGATCTTGGGTTGTAAAACTTCCCAGGCGCCTTGGAAGAACAAGAATGCGTTGTTGTCGGTTGCAGCGCCGGCATACAGATATAACGGGTTGCCTGTTCCGGTAGCTTGGTCGATCAAGTATTGACCTTGGGCTTTACCGACGGCGATGCTGTCGAAGGTTACATAGTAATCAACAGCGGTTGTTCCGGTGATCAAGCGGTCATAAGCGATGACGGTGACGCCTTCGGCTTTGGCTTTTTCAACTGCGGCGCCAGCGGCGGCAGCGTCTTGAGCACAGATAATGAGGACTTTGATGCCTTTGGCAAGCAACGTTTCGACGTTGGCCAATTCAGTCGCGGTGTTTCCTTGGCTGAACAGAATTTCGACGGACGTCTTCGATGCGGCTAGCGCATCTTTGAATCTGGTTTCGTCTTGAGTCCATCTCGGTTCATCTTTTGTCGGTAGAATGATACCGACCTGAGTCGTCGCTTTTTTCGCACAGGCGGTAAGCGCCATCGTCGAAAGCAACAATGTCAGAACAACTACGAGTAACTTTTTCATTATTCCTCCTATTAGCATGTCTGCTATAGTCAGTATAGTTCCGTAACCGCTTTCATAAAATTAAGATTTCTGTATTTTTTTTATGATTTTACACAAAAACGTCACAATTTGGCGAATTAAGGCAAAGTAATTTTCTTATAGTTGATCCAAATGTATTTTCCGTCGGTGATGCTGTATTTCATCCCGCTGAGATCTTTTCCTTCTAATAAATATTGCGCAAGCTCGACGATGGCTTCGGCCATGTTTTGCGAATCGTTGAAAACGGTGCCGTACAGATACCCTTCTTCGATTTTCTTGATGGCCGGATCCAATCCGTCGATTCCGACGACCGGCATCCACTTCTCACGTTTATGGTCGATGAACGCATCATTGTTGGCATCGACGAAATAGCCTTTGTTGGTAAGCGACGTGATGGCGCCCAATGCCATCGCATCATTGTTGGAGATAACGACTTCGATGCGGTCGCCATAAACATCGAGCAGATGATCCATCGCGAGTTTTCCCTGGTTCTGGTCGAAATTCGCGATGCTGACTTCCAGCACTTCGACTTTGTAATGGGCGGCGATCAGCGTATCGATGACGTACTTGGTCCTGGCTTCGGCATCCTGATGGCCTAATTCCCCTTTCAGGATCACAGCCTGGATGATTCCGTCGCCGTTCTTGTCGTTTTCGTTGAGATGCTTCGGATCCCCACCGAACAAGGTCATGACGATCTGCGCCTGAAGCTGCGCGGATTCGACGGCATCGGCGCCGACATAATAGACCGAGTCGGATAATTCCATGTCCTGTTTCAAGGGTTCGCGGTTGATGAAGATGATCTTGGTCCCTTTGAGTTTGGCTTTTTCGATGATCGAATAGACGCTTAAGCGGTCCACCGGGTTGAGGATCATCAGCGGGACTTTGGCTTCCAGCATCTGGTTGATGTCGTCGTTCTGGATGATCTGCGAGTTTTGTCCGTCGAAGGTCTTGACGACGAAATTCTTGCGGACGACCTCGGCTTTGATCCGTGTCTCGAAATCCGCCATGTATTCATCGGCGCGGTTGTAGATGAACAGAGGGACCATGGTCTTCGGCTTGGAACAGCCTGCGAGCATCATTATACAAAGGATCACAAGAATCTTTTTCACAGTACGTCCTCCTCCCCGATCGGAATGATCATGGTGACTTTGGTATATTCATCCAATTCGCTCTCGATGAAGAGATCGGATCTGTTTCCATAGTAAAGTTTGAGCCGCTGATAGACGTTCTTCAATCCCATGCTGGTCGATTCTTGTTCACCGTGGATCATGCGATGGATCTCGTCGATGCGCTGCTTATCGATGCCGTAGCCTTCGTTGTAGACTTCGACGACCGTCGCATTGTCTTTCTCATAGGCTTTGATCAGAATCTGCGTGAACGATTCTTCCGGCCGGATGCCATGGATGATGGCGTTTTCGACCAACGGCTGCAAGGACAGTTTGATTACGTTGTTCTGTTCGACTTTGGGATCGATGTCCAGTTTGAATCCGAACGAGTTCTGGTAGCGGATTTGCTGGATCAGCAGATAGTTGCGGACATGTTCGACCTCGTCCTTCAGAGGGACGGTGCTCATTTCGCTGGAGATGCTCATACGGAAGAATTTCGATAAGGCTACGATGGCTTTCTCGACATCCTTGTTGCGGTTGTTTTCGCTCAGCCACACGATAGAATCCAGGGTATTGTAGAGGAAATGCGGATTGATCTGGTTTTGCAGGGCGATGAACTGCGTCTTGCGTTTTTCGATCTGTTCTTTGATGACACGCTGCATCAGTTCTTTGATGCGCTGGCTCATCAGGTTGAACGCTTCCGCAAGGATCACGACTTCCTTCTGGCCTTGAAGCGCGATCATGGAATCGAAATCACCCTGTTCGATCAAGCCGATATGCTCTTTCAATTTATTCATCGGTCTGGAGATGCGGCGCGAGAAGAGGGTCGACGACAAGGTGATCGCGATCAGGGTGCCGATGAAGATCAGGATCATCCGGATCAATGCGTCGTTTTTCGAACGTGTGATACTGTCGACATTGATGAAGGTCGCGATTTTCCAACGCGTATACTTGATCGTGTTCACATTGACATACATGCTTAATCCGTCGTATTTGACCAGTTTCCCGCCCAGGATGATGCCGTCCGCGATTTTGGCGCTGTTGCAGTCCGTGACCGTGCAGTCGCTGCCGGATGAGTAGATCAGGCTGTTCTTTTCGTCGGTGATGATGACCTGCCCTAATGTTCCGAGGTTCGTCTGGGCGGCCAGCGTCTT
>JBAVGP010000005.1:0-3223 GCA_049684955.1 Erysipelotrichaceae bacterium | reverse complement strand
AAGGTATACACAGATTAAGTTGTACCTTCCCGTCGATCAAGGCTTGCGCCATGGCGGCGCAGCTCGGATTTCCGCAAGCCCCACAATTCAAACCCGGCAGCATCCCGGTCACGATTTCCAGACGATTGTCGACTTCGACGGTGAAGTAGATGCCGGCGACGCCCAAGAGTAATCCCAGCAGACCGCCGACGACGGTCATCATGATGATTGCATTGATCATACTTGTTTTTCCTCTTTGAATTCCTGTTGGCTCGGATTGTTTCCGCAGGAACCTACGGAACAGCCGTTACATGCCGCTTTGAAACTCTCGCATCCGGCAGGAACCGGTGTTTTATGATTGAAGTAATAGGCTAAGGCGTAGATGCCACCCAACGCCGCAAGATACAGGACGGCTTCCATTTAGACTAATCCCGCCAGACCGCTGAAGGCCAGCGCCATGATGGCGGCCAGGACCAGCGCGATCGCGTTGCCGCGGAAAGGCTTGGGAGTCGTCGCGATTTCCAGACGTTCGCGGATGGTCGAGAAGATGAACAGCATCAGGGCGAAACCCGCCGGAACGGCGATGGAATAGACGATCATTTCGATGAAACTGAAACCGTTGGTGATGTTCTGCAGGGTGACATACAGGACGACGCAGTTGGTCGTGATCAACGGCAGATAGATGCCCAACGCCTTATAGAGCGCGTTTGAATATTTCTTCAGGAACATTTCGACGAACTGGACGAACGCCGCGATGACCAGGATGAAGGTGATCAGATCCATGTATTGAAGATGCAACGGCGTCAGCACCGAATAATAGAGGATGTAGGTGAAGATCGAAGCACCGAGGATGACGAAGATGACCGCCAGCCCCATCCCGATCGCCGAACTGCGGTTGCGGGAAACCCCTAAGAAAGGACACATCCCCAAGAACTTCGTCAGAATGATGTTGTTGATGAGGAACGAGGTCATGAAAAGCGCGAATAGTTTATCCATGGTTACTTAACCTCCTTGTTGGCACGGGCTTCCACTTTATCACGGAAAGCCACGACAGCCGCCGCTAAAAGCGAGAAGGTCAGGAAAGCACCGACCGGTGAACTGAACATGCTGACGGTGAACTCCGAAGGAAGGATCTTGAGGCTGAAGATCGTGGAAGCGTCGAACGGATTCAGCAAGGTGATCATCCCGGTGGCGACGACTTCACGGATCAGCGACATGATGATGAGACCCAAGGTATAACCCAAGCCCATCTGGATGCCGTCCCAAGCGGAAGCGAAGATGCCGTTCTTCGAAGCGAAGGCTTCGGCACGTCCGAGAATGATACAGTTGACGACGATCAGCGGGATGAATACACCCAACGCGATGTCGATCGAAGGCGCATAGGCACGGATCAGCAATTCGACGGCTTTCACCAAGGTCGCGATGACCACGATGTAGACCGGGATGCGGATTTCATCCGGCGTGATCTTGCGGATCGCCGAGATGATGATGTTCGAAACGGTCAGGATGGCGATGACGGAGATGCCCATCCCGAGCGCGTTGTTAAGATTGATGGTGATGGCTAGGGTCGAACAGATACCCAGAAACAATGCGAAGACAGGATTCTCCAATACCAGACTCGTGAGGAATTTCTTGAATTTCATGGTGGTTCCTCCTATTTCCCGATGACCGCGCGCAAAGCACGGGCCGCACTGGTGGACGAATAGGTAGCGCCGGTCACGACATCGACCGAGGCATTCGCATCCGTTAACGATAAACCGATGAACTGATCAAGGAACGTCTTCGTATTCGTTTTGTCTCCGATGCCCTTGGTATCGCTGAAGGTTTCATAGGCGACGCTGACCACTTTCTTGGTGGTATCGTCGATCTTGATGACGAAGATGTTCGGATTGGAACCGCCGCCTTCCTCTTCACCGCCTGTGGCTGCGAAGCCGGGCGATGATACGCGGTAGGTCGTGATGTTGCCGGCGGTGGTTTTACCCAGGATGGTAGCCGGTGTTTTGGCGGTCGCAGGTGACAAGATCAACAGCGGAGCCCCTAAGGTCACGGTCGGTTCGCCCGGGATCGGAGTGCCCGATCCGTTATCCACGATGCCCTTCATCTTATTGAAGACGGCTTTCGCGGCGTTGAGGCCGTTGATGGCTGCGGTGGAAGAGATGGTCGCGCCGGACAGAGTCGCAAACGCGGAAGTGCTGGTCTTGCCGATGACGCCGTCGGAGAATTCTTTGTCTTTGACGCGCATCCCCAGTCCCGGCGTATCGTTGATGAAGGTGACTTTGAATCCGACGATTTTCGCATCATTATTGAATGCGACGAGGAATGTGATGATGTCCTTATAGCCTTGGACCTGGACGTTGTAGGCATAGCCCGCGCCTTTGGCTTCATAGGCGTTCTTGACGAATCCGGTCGCATCTTCGAACTTGATTTCGGAGAATTCGGTCGCGGTCGGGAAATATTCCTGCAACGCCGATTTGATGGCTGAATTCGAACGCTCGCTGATGATCGGCGCGGTGATCGAATTGACCCCGGCCAGGACAGCTCCCGCCAACGCGCTGGTCAATGCCAGAAACAATGCGAGATATAGTGCTTTTTTCATAGTGCCCTCCTATTTGATCCCGGCGGCTGTGATGGCCGCCCGGACTCCTCGGGCTGCGGAAACGGATGAGAATGTCGCTCCGCTGACCACATCCACGGATGCGGCTGCGTCGACGACGGACAGACCTGCGAACTGTTTCAGGAACGTATCGCTGTTTGCTTTGCTTCCGATTCCCTTGGTATCGCTGAAGGTCGCAAACGCGACGCTCACGACTTGTTTGGTTGTACTGTCGATCTTGATGGTGAAGATATTCGGCTTAGCACCGTCTTCCCCTTCTTTCACCGCATAACCGGCGGAAGTCACCGTATAGGTGGTGATATTCCCTTCGACGACCTTGTTGTCGACGACGGCGGGCGTCAGTGCGGTTTCAGGTGAGAAAATGATGACCGCCCGGCCTAAGGTGATGACCGGTTTTTCCGGTTCGACCGGTGCCGGTTCTTTGTAGCTCATCGCGTACGTCACGCCGGAAACCAGCAGGACGCCGATCAAAGCCAGCGAAGTCGCGGAAATCAGATATTTTTTGACATTCTTGATCTGCCATCCATCGGTCAACAACTCGATCGAAGGCGTCAGCATGTTCATCAATAGGATGGAATATAATACGCCTTCCGGCAAATTCGATTTGACACGGATGAGAATCGTCAGGAT
>JBAVGP010000004.1:0-8398 GCA_049684955.1 Erysipelotrichaceae bacterium | reverse complement strand
CTTATTGATCGCGCAATACCGCTACGTCGTGACAAATCAGGCGACCGGCGAAGGGAAGACCGTCACCGACATCCTGCGTTTCGACGTCAATTCGCTCCAACTCAAAGCCGATGCCTCGATCAGCGGTTACCTCTTGAATCAATTCTCGTTCGATGTCTATGACAGCACGATCCGTGTCGCCGCGACCGATTGGTCCAGCGGGAAAACCACCAATGCCGTCTACGTCTTCAATATGGCGCTGGAACCGCAAAGTTCGATCATGAACCTGGCGGCGGGTGAAACCATCCGTGCCGTACGTTTCATCGGAGACAAAGGCTATGTGGTCACATTCCAGAATATCGACCCGTTGTTCGTCATCGACCTAAGCAATCCGAAAGCCATCAAAGTCACCGGCGAATTGAAAGTGCCGGGATTCAGCACCTATCTGCATCCGTTAAGCAAGAACGTCCTGTTCGGGATCGCGGAAGACCTCGTGGTCGTCCCGGTCACCAATCCGGACGGAACCAAATGGAACAGCATGACCCGTTATGGCATCAAGATCAGTTTGTTCGATGTGTCCGATCCGGCTGCTCCGAAAGAACTTGCCTCGCTGCGCGTGTTGGGTCAGAACGGATACACCGAAGCTTCCTACAATCACAAGACCATCGTCTATGATAAGGAAAGGGAATTGTTATACTTGCCGTACACCGATTCCGATTACACGACCCAGGTTTGCCAGACCTATCCGGGTAAAGAAGGAACCGGGGATTACACCTATTGCAACTACAAGATGGAAAGCGGCATCAAGGTGCTGCATATCACAGCGACCGACATCACCCTCGTCAAAACGATCGTGGTCGCCACCAACAATGATTACACGAATTTGGTCAGCCGCGTCCTCTATGTCGGCGATAAACTGTACGCGATCACATCCGACAGCGTATTGATCTTCGACCGCGACAGCTACGCACCGATTTCCACCATCAAATACTAAAAGAGACGGCGCAAGCCGTTTCTTCATAGGGCATAGAAAAAAGGGACATCGTCCCTTTTTCGTTAGTCGATCGGATTGAATTCGGACTTACTGACGCCGCACATCGGGCAGTACCAGTCTTCCGGTAATGCTTCAAACGGGGTTCCTGGAGCGATTCCGGCATCGGCATCGCCGATGGCAGGATCGTAGATGTAGTCACAAGCGCTGCATGCATATTTTTTCATTACGATTCTCCTCTTAAGCCTCAGCTTTATACATATTATACCAAAACAAGCCCCCGTTGAAAAGGGTAAGCGTGCATGAGTATTCCAGCATTCCTAAGGTTTGGGATATGATATACTTTAAAAAACGACAAGAAGGAGGCTACTTATGGATTTCTTGACATTGGCGACCAGCCGTTACTCCGTCCGCAAATTTACGGACATGCAGATCGAAGATGAAAAACTTGCTAAGATCCTGGAAGCGGGGCGTGTCGCGCCGACCGCCGCGAACCGGCAGCCGCAGCGCATCTACCTCGTCCAAAGCAGACAATGGCGCGACAAGATAAAGGAATTCACCAAATACGATTTCAATTCGCCGATGTTCATGATCATCGGGTATGACAAGACCATCTCATGGAAAAGCCGCTATGACGGACATGATGGCGGTCCGGTCGACTGTGCCATCGTCGCCACCCAGATGATGCTTCAGGCATGGGAGATCGGGATCGCGACAACCTGGATCGCATCGTTCGATCCGCTTATCATGAAGGAAGTCATGGAACTGCCGGAAGAATTCGAACCGGTGCTGATGTTCGCGATCGGTTATGCGGTCGAAGGATATGAACCCAGCCCGATGCATTCCCAACGCAATCCTCTGGTCGAAGGAATCAACCTGTTCACAAAGTAAAAAGCGGAAATTCTGCTTTTTTATTGGATAATATGGATGTTTTCGCGATGGTTCACGATATAGGGATCATGTTGCTGGATCGCTTCCGCCAGCAGTTCGCTCATATCGCGGTTGACCTCAAGCACCGTCTCGCAAGGCGGCACCATCATGAAATCGCCGCCCCCGACTGCCCTATAGTTGTTCATGACGATCGTGAACGACGCATCCGATGCGATTTCTTTGCCTTGATATTCCATCTTGACAATGCGCTGTCCGATCGGATTGGACACCTTGATCGTATACTCGATCCCATCGACCATATCGTAATTGAAATGCTGGGGCTTGGGATCATCGAACGAAGGCGTCACGATGATCTCGTCATTTTTGATACTGAAGTATTCGGCACATTTTTCCAAGAATTCCTTCAGCGTCGCTTTGTCCATCCGTTTGACGACCAAGGTGTTGGGATAGATGTAGGTCGCGACGATATCTCGGTACGTGATATCGGGATTGAAACCCTTCACACCGTTAAACAAGGCGCAGGCGCTGAGCTGTGCACCGCTTACCTCGGTCTGGACCTGATTGATGAAAGAGACCAAGGGGTGTTTATGCAGACGGGCTTGAAAGGGATCGCTGATTTTCAGCGAAGGACCTGAAATATGTCCCAGCGCCTGATCCAGCCAGAGTTGGGTCGCCGCTTCGGTCTCTTTGGCGATCGCATCGATTTCAGGATCGACCGGGAAGTCGCGCATTTTCCGTATCGCAATTTCGATTTTTGGCTGTGTTGCGAAGTCGATCGTGATCTCCGCGAATTCCAATGCGTTGAACGTGGTCTGGACGACCTGCGTGCCATTGATTATTGATTTGAAAGAACGATGTTGATGTCCGGTGATCAATATGTCGATCTCATCTAATAAAGCGAGTTGATAGCCGACGTTTTCACCCGTGAAACGCTCGGTCGGTGTCCCGTCGAAGGGATCGCGCTCCAATCCGCCGTGATACATCACGATCACGACATTCGCTAACGGTTTCAAGCGGATGATTTCGCGCTTCACGGTTTCGATCGGATCGCTGAATGACATATGTTTGAGATGGTCAGGCTTTTCCCAATGCGGGATATAATCCGTACAAACGCCGATCAAGGCGATGGTTTTCTTGTCTTTGGTTTGAATCAGACGGCTGTTTCCGAAGGGATGATTGTGATAAGTAATGTTCGATGTGAGACATGGGGCATCCAGATCCTGCAGATAACGGTTCAGCACGGAATGTCCGAAATTGAAATCATGGTTGCCCAGATTGACGAAGTCATAACCGATTTTATTCATGATGCGGCTCAGGACATGTTGATTCGAGGACGGCTTGTTGGCGATCGTCAGAAAAGGCGTACCCTGCAGGATGTCGCCGTTATCCACGACCAATGTTTCGCCTTGCATGCGAAACTGTTTGACCGCGCTTGAAAAACGCGTCAGGCCGCAGCCCAGATCCGAATGGTCGGCATAACTGAATGTTCCGATGCTTCCATGGACATCGGTTGTCGCTAGAATCTTGAATTTTCCCATGCTATCACCGTTTCCATTATACGTTGTTTCCTTGTCCCTTCAAACATCGCTTCTGTATTTTTGTCAGAAGGCTTGTTATAATAGCCGAAAGGGGGTGGAAATATGGATGAACTTACACTGCGTTGCCGCATCCGGCCGTTTGAAAGGGAAGATGCGAGCGATGTGTACGCTTTTTCATCATTGCCCGAAGTCGCGCTTAACGCGAACTTTCTGCCGCACCGCTCCCAAGCGATGACGCAGGATAATCTGAACCGCTGGAAAGCGGCGGATGATATTTTCGCCATCCAATTGCTGGATGAAAAGAAAGTCATCGGGGCGATCTCCTTTCGCAGCGACGCGTCTTCCCCCGACGGATGGTTCAAGATCGGTTATACTTGCAATCCGCATTACCAAGGTCACGGATATATCATCGAGGCGCTGCGCAAAGTGCTGGATTATCTGTTCTACGACCTTGCGGTGCCGGGTGTAGCGTTGCATATTTTCGCCGACAATCAATCATCGATCAACGTGGCGCAGCATGCCGGGTTTCGTGATCTTTATGAAACGTACCGCAAGATGCGCTTTGACGGGATTGAGGGCATCGAGAACATCTACCGTCTAAACAACCGTGAATACAAGGATTTATTCAAGGGAAGATGGTTCGGGGAGATCCGCAATATCAAACATCAGGAGGAAGGATCCAAAGAGATCATCCATCGGCAGGCGGTCCGCGCTGTCATTTTCAATGAAGACAGATTATTGCTTGTTCGGTCGGCCAGCGGGGATGTGAAATTTCCGGGCGGAGGGATCGAAGCGGAGGAAACGCAAACCGACGCATTGAAACGCGAAGTGCTCGAAGAAACAGGTTACGCGGTCGAAACGATCGGAAAACATATCGGCTATATCGAAGAACTGCGCGATGACTTCGAAAGTGACCGGCAGCTTTTCGCGATGCGTTCGGACTACTACGAAGTGATTGTCGAAGCGACGCAAGCTCCTCTGAATCTTGATGATTATGAGGCGGAACTGGGATTCCATCCGGTCTGGATGACCTTGGATCAGGCGATCGAAGCGAATGAAACTTGTTTGAACCCGAAACGCTGGACCCTGCGGGATACCAAGATCTTGTACTTTTTGAAGCAGGCAAGGGAAGTCCTATGAGCGATCCCATCACAGAAATAAAGCGATATAAAAAAAACATCCCGTTGACCTATCTGTTTGAGTTCGGCCGTGGGATGGGTTTCACACAAGCCATCTGGGTGACATACCTTGCTTTCAAAGGCTTGAGTCTGGTGGAAATCGGACTCTGCGAAAGCGTCTTTCATCTCACCTCGATGCTGATGGAACTGCCGACCGGAATGATCGCGGATATCTACGGACGTAAGTTCAGCCGACTGATGGGCATCGTCGCCAATATCATCTATCTTTGTCTGCTGCTTTTCGTCAACGGGGTTCCGTTGGCTTTATTGGCGTTCGTGTTCGCTGCCTTATCCTATAATCTTGAGTCCGGCGCGGATACCGCGCTGATCTATGATAGTCTGCTGGTCAATGATGAAACGGCTTCCTTCACGAAAATCCAGGGTCGCAGGGAAGTCGTGTTGCAGTCCGCGGCGCTCATCGGGGTACTCATCGGGGGCATCTTGGCGGACATCGATTACCGTATCGCCATCCTGGCAGCCATGGTTTTAGGCTTATTAGTCTTTATCATCGGGCTGCGTTTCATCGAAGTCCCGGTTCAAAGAGAAAAAATGCGGATGAAAGAAGCGTTCGCTGACCAATTCAAGAAACCGTGGCGCATGGTCAAGGCGCAGCCCGAATTGGTGTTCCATATGATCCTAGTGGCGATCGTCCTTTCAAGCATCACGACGGCGCACTACTATGCGACGGTCTTTCTGAAAAACAACGGATTCTCGCTGTCTCTGATCTCCCTGTTTCTGATCATCCAATCCTGCGGAGCGATCTTGGGCGGAGCGGGCGCGAACCGCTTGAAAGTCCGTTTCAGCGAAGAGACTCTGTTCAGGGTGGTTCCGTTCTTCATCACGTTGGCGATCCTGCTTTTACCGACGCCTTTCTTCGCTTTATCCTTGTTTCTGATGGGATTCAGCGATTCGATCCTGTACGTCGTCCTCACCAACAAGATCAACCACCATATCCAAAGCGACGAAAGGGCGACGATCCTGTCACTCAACAGTATGTTTTTCAGCATCGTCATGATCGTGCTGTTCCCGGCATTCGGGATCTTGGCGGACAAGACGGGACTGGCAAGCGCTTTCTTCGTGTTGGCCGCAGCGACCGCCATCCTAGCAATTTTGAATGTTCTTAAAATCCGATTCAAACGGTCCATCGGCGTTTGACACCCGGCATACCCTATGGCATAATCATCCTATATTGTAAGGGGAGAGTGTATGAAAGAGAAAACCAACCGTCAAGTGAAGGAAATACAATTCAGCGGGATACGTTCCTTTTCCGAGGAAGTATCGCATGTGGAAGGCATCATTTCGATGACGATCGGCGAACCCGAATTCGCCACCGAACAAAGCATCAAAGATGCGGCGATCGATGCGCTGAACAATGATTATACCCATTATCCGCCTTCCGTCGGATTCATGGATCTGCGTAAGAAAATCGTGGCTTTTGAAAAGAAAACCCATGATCTTGACTATACTGTCGAAGAAGTGCTGATCACCAACGGGGCGACTTCCGGCATCGCGGCGGTTTTCATGGCCTTGTTGAATCCGGGCGATGAAGTCATCATCCCCGAACCGATGTATGTGGCCTATGCCCCGATGATCGCGTATTGCCGGGCGAAATTGGTCTCCTTCGATTCGACGCCCGAACAATACCAGATCGATGAAGCCAAGCTGCGCGCTTGCGTGAGCGAGAACACCAAAGTCTTGGTGTTGACCTCGCCCAACAATCCGACCGGCTGCGTCTATAATAAGAAATCGATCGATGTCATCGCCCGCGTCGCCAAGGAATTCGGCTTTTTCATCCTGACTGACGATGTGTACAATCAATTGGTGTTCGTCGACCATCTGCCATCCATCAATGATGTGAAGGAACTTCGCAATCAGATCATCGTCGCACAGAGTCTGTCAAAACCTTATGCGATGACCGGCTGGCGGATCGGGTATGTGCTTGCGGAAAAAGGGATCTTGGGTGAAATCGCCAAGATCCATCAATATCTGGTCACCGGCATTTCATCTATTTCGCAGAAAGCCGCGATCGTCGCATTGGATACCGATCCGACCCGGGTCCGTGAAATCTATCGCGCCCGCCGTGATTACGCGATGAAAGTTCTGAATGAAATCGGTCTGCCGTGTGTGAAGCCGGAAGGGGCGTTCTATCTGTTCCCCGATATCTCCGAGTTCGACATGGATTCATTGACCTTCTGCCGCAAGGCGGCTTATGAGTATAAAGTCGCGGTGGTGCCCGGCATTTATTTCGGTGCTTTCGGCGACCATAACATCCGTATCTCCTTCGCATGCAAAGAGGAGGAGTTGGCGGAAGGCTTGAAACGCTTGGGTACGATGCTTCACGACATGCGGAGCCGGTGATATGAAACTGCTCAAGGAGATGCTTTTCGGTTTTATCCTCATCTTGTACGGTCATTTCCTGTTGACCGCGTTGGTGATGATCTGGACGAATTTCCTGCCGATCCTATGGGATCAGTCGATCTGGCTGCATTTCGGATTGGCGATCTTGATGCCGTTTGTGTTGTATGGATTGATCGGCTTCGTCATCGCCCGCTATTTCCGCAACCTTCACAAGATCAAAGCAGGAGCCATTCTATTTACGTCGCTGTTAGCGATCGGCTTGCTGGTCGCGCTGATGATGGAAAACCGCAACAGTTCCATCGCTTTGAATCTCTATACATTGGCGAATTACCCGATCAGTGCTTTCTACCGTAATGCGCCGGATTACAGCTGGTCGAGCGCCAGCGCCTTGTTCGCTTCGATGATCATGGCTTATCTTGGTTTGACAAAAGGATTTTCATTGCAGCGCAGGATACAGCGCAGCAGGGAGGGGAAGAAACGATGAACTCACGGACATTTAATTTAGGCGTACCGCTCGCGGTGATCATCTTAGGGGGTTGGCTGGTCCGCTTCGTGGATGTCTATACGAAGGGGTCGTTCTTCGACACCGTTGTGCAACTACTTATTATCGCGGTCTTGTTTTATTTCGGTATGCGTTTGAACATCACGAAAAAAAGGAATGACGCCTGGTTCAAAAAGCTCGTCATCACCTTGGTTCTGGCTCTCATCGTAATGGTGCGCATCCATGCGTCCCTTCCGGCGATCGTCCCGAATATTCTTTATTGGCTCGCCTTGGATGGATTCACCCAAAGCGCGCTGATCGTCTATCTCGGATGGCAGTTCTTCGTCTAGCGAGGTCCGAACAATAAGGTTCCGATCCGTATCATCGTCGCGCCTTCTTCAAGCGCGATCCGATAATCGGCGCTCATACCCATCGAACATTCCTGAAAAGCGGGGATGTTTTTTTGTATGCTTGTCTGCAGTAGTTTCGCTTCTTGAAAGACTTTACGGATTTCTTGTTCGTCGTCGGTATGCGGGCCGATCACCATGATACCGGTTAGCTGCGCAAAGGCACACTTTTTCGCTGCCTCAAGAAAGGCGGGGATTTCCGAGCGTTCCATCCCGAATTTGGTTTCCTCATTGGCCAGATTGACCTGCATGAGGATGTTGATTTTCTTGTTTTGTTTCTTCGCTTCCTTTTCGATCGTATCCAACAACTTGATCGAATCGACCGAATGGATAAAGTCGGCGATCGCGAGTACTTCTTTCACTTTATTGGTCTGCAGGTGGCCGATGAAATGCCAGACGATGCCGTCAAGGAAAGGGGCTTTTTCAGCGAGTTCCTGGGCTTTATTCTCCCCGAAATCACGGAAGCCTGCATCGATCAAGCGCTTGATCTCTTCGGCTGTCCGTGTCTTGGACACCGCGATGACGGTTTTTAATTGGGGAAATTCATGTTTCAGTTCGATGATGTTCATTTTATC
>JBAVGP010000003.1:0-2956 GCA_049684955.1 Erysipelotrichaceae bacterium | reverse complement strand
TTGATGCCCCAGTTCGATGAACTCAAAGCGGTGGAGGAATCGATCAGCGTGAATTTCCCGAGGTGATGCGCATAGACGTAATTGCTCATATAGTCGATCGAATCCAGATGCTGCGCCAGCGCCCAAGCCTGGCTTTCATTTTGCAGGGTGAGGATGCGGTCCATGTAGAAAGCATCGAGATCCTGCGGGTATCGGATGTAGAAGTACCAGGGATGGCCATCGACCGTGATTTGTTTGTCACCGGTCGAAAGAATCAGATAATCCGTGTCGTAGAGAAAACGATGATTCTTGATCGGATCGACATAGATCGCCTGATCGCTGATGAATCGCCGATCAGCCGCAAAATAGGGACGGATCGACGAATAAGCGATATCGTATTGGAAAGCCTTCGCGAACGTATTGAACTCAGGCGTCCGATAATCGAAGACCAATTGCAGACCGGCTTCGTTGAGCGCAAAGACTTGATCACCCTGGATTCCACGGAAAGGTGTCACCTGTTCCATCCGCTGATAGTAACCAAATATTAGCTTGTCGAGATCCATATATTCGCTGCTTGTCTTGCGGATCAGCGCGTTGACTTTCGCGTTGAGTAACCCTTTGATATCCGCATCGTTGGTAAAGAGATCGGCGATGGTCAGTCTGCGTCCGGTCGACAAGTCGTAATTCAGTGTGTCGACGACCGTTACATAGGTCGACTGACCAGCCTGATCTGTATAGGGATAGCTTGCGTAAGCGACGATCGAGAGCAGGTTATTGAAGTTGAAAGTCGGGGTGAAATCGATGCGCGGACTTGCGAGTTCGCTCTGCGGCACAAGTTCAAGAATCCCGCGATAGGGCAGATCAGATGTCTTTTTATAACCCAACATTCGGTCGTAGATCGTCTGGATGTCCTTGTTGATTTGATCTTCGAGGGTCTTGTCTTTGAGCCCGTGGACGATGATTTTGACAATATTCGGATTTGATGTATCTGGAACTTGTTTGAACGTCAGCGGATTCACTGCGACGGCGATCGATGACAGCGGGGAATTGAGCACTTTCCCGACCGGCTGTCCGATTTCGACACGTTGATCGAAGACGACCAGGTGTTGGGGCGTTGTCTCCTTGACGCATCCGTTCAGAAGCAGCAGGATAAGCAATACGTTAACGTACTTTGACATATCCCGCATCCTCGGCGAGCAGCTGACCTTCGTCGCCCAAGAGCCACTTCACGATCTTGCGTACGTCGCTCCCGTTTTTCTCATCCTTCCGGTAAACCGCGTAATAGGCTGTCGTGATCGGATATTTTTTCGTGCTGATCGTCGTCTTGTCAGGATAGATCCCATCGACTTTCATTAGTTTGATGTTCTGATCGCCCCACATATCCATCACGAAATAGTAATAGGAATAGCCGATGCCGGCTGCCTGGTGGTCGAAACTCGCGACGATGTCGATCAGCTCGCCCATCCCGACGGGAATCTGATCCATCGGCGGCGTCATCGGCTTCAACCCTTTCATGACCAGATCCAGAAAACCGGTCTGACTGCCGGAGTTGACCGGCCGCTGATAGGCGATGATCGCCTGGTCTTCGCCGCCCACTTCCTTCCAATTCTTGATTTCGCCGGTATAGATCTTCTGGATCTGCGACAGCGTCAGCGCCTCGACCGGATTCTTCGCGTTTACCAGAAAGACGAACGCCTCGGAAACGATCGGTACGACCTCCAACTCGACGCCTTTCTCCTTGGCATATTTCAATTCGTCCGCGGAAGGGGACGTGACGAAAATCAAGTCCGCCTTTTTATCGATCAGGTTCAGATATGCGGGATGGGTCGTATTGTGTTTGATGAACGGACGGACTTCGTCCAACGTCTTTTTCGTCAGTGCGGCGCAGATCGCTTCCGACAAAGGAATCGTGACGGTTGATCCGTCGACTTTCGGATAGGTTTCCAAGGTAAAGACAGGACGTTTCGCAGGGGAAACGCATGCGGTAAGCAGCATTGCCAGAAAGACAGTGATTATTTTTCTCATCGGATTTCACCCGCCTTGATTTGATCTTCTCTTTGAGAATATTGTAACATGTTCTCCTTGGATTTCAATGTGCCGCGAAACATGCTAAATATTGTGATACTGTGAAAAACATAGTCATTCATATTGCTTGAAGAGCGATGCCCGTAAACATATAATGATAACGAAAATCAGTCGGATGCAATACGCCTTGTCACGCAAGGTTCGCATACAGAGAAATGTTCAAGGGGAAACGAATGATGAACCATCAAGTGATTCTATTATTTCTGTTACTTTATTTTACAGCTTGGTATCTTTTGGCAGCGTATCTCAAGAACGCCTCCTATGTCGATGTGGGATGGGGGATGGGCTTCTTTCTCTTGTCGCTGTTTGTCCAGTTCAATGTCAACAAGCCGTTGGGATGGATCCTCTTCGCGATGGTGTTCCTATGGGGCGTGCGGCTGAGTTCGCATATACTGCGTCGCAATTTCAAGAAACCCGAAGATTACCGTTACGCGAATTTCCGCAAAGCATGGGGCAAATCCTACGCATTGCGTTCCTTCTTCCAACTCTTCATGTTGCAGGGACTGCTGATGTATCTGATTTCGGTCGCCAACATCCAAGGCCAAAGCCATGCGTCCCTCGTTTCTACGCCGCTGGTCGTCATCGGTCTGTTGGTTTATCTGATCGGATTGGGATTGGAAAGCGTCGCGGATTCACAGCTTCGCAAGCATGTCACGAATCCTTCAAACAAAGGTTTGCTTATCCGGACCGGCGTGTGGAAATACTCCCGCCATCCCAACTACTTTGGCGAATCGATCGTCTGGTGGGGCGTCTATCTGGTATCGGTCGGCCTCGGAGCACCGCTCTGGACGATCTTCAGCCCGATCCTCATCACCTTGCTGGTACGTTATGTATCCGGCGTTCCGATGCTGGAAGAGCGTTTGAAACGCTATGCGGGGTATGAGACCTATGT
>JBAVGP010000002.1:0-5220 GCA_049684955.1 Erysipelotrichaceae bacterium | reverse complement strand
AGATTATTATGTTTATCGAATCGACATATTCATGGTTGTAATCATTGTCAGCTATGTGCCGCAGATGCAAGCGGAGATAGTTGATTTCGTAAACAATATCCATGTTCTGAAATAGCCGAATTCGACTTATCATTCTTCATGAGAATATTCAGCAGATCGGCAATATATACCTGAGTGTTGTATCGAATGAGTAATCTATCGCAAGGAGGTCTGATGCACGGTGTCGCTCAACGAACTTTTAAAAGAGTATACAGTCCAATTGAAGAAAGGCCTAATCCAACAAGCTTATAAAGGAATCATGGCTTTTATGACCGATTTTAAGGCATATCTTGAACGCAAATATCCTGATTATCTTTCAAGCGCATTGTATCCAGGCTATATGGACATGACCTATATCGCGTTCACATCGCTTGAGCTGAAAAACAAAAAGCTGAAGGTCGCGATCGTTTACTTGCATGAAGAGTGCCGATTTGAAATCTGGCTTGCCGGAACTAACCGACAGATACAGGCTGAGATGATCGCGCTGCTGACCCAAAAAGATATCGGGGCTTATGTATTGTCGCAGATCAGCCCCGGAGTCGATTCGATCATCGCTTCAATCCTGATTGATCAACCCGACTTCGACCATCCAGACAGCCTGAAAACTTCACTCGAAATCAAGACGATGGAATTCATCCGTGACATGGAGTCTTTGGTTTCTTGATAAAAATAGGTCAGAATAATATCGGCAGTGAAAGCGAGGTCAGCCATGATCGATTGTAAAGCTTCCATCCAAGCGAAATTTAACCGAGGGAATCATATCCTGTTTTCACGTGAAAGCGAATGCCTGCAGGAACTGATTGCACTTATCGGAATGCAAAAGCATCGGACGCTTGTGATGTGGGCGCTTGACTGTGCAGTGGAACCGCTGGAATATTTCGAATCAAAGTATCCAAACGAAACACGTTTGCGCAGAGCCTTGGAACTCAGTGAAGCCTGGGCCCGAGGTGTCATCAAGATGCCGGAAGCGAAACGCGCGATTCTGGATGCCCATTCGGTCGCCAAAGAAATCGATGATATCGAATGCATCGCTTTGGCTCATGCGGTCGGTCATGCCGGCGCGACCGTGCATACGGAGACCCATGCCTTGGGTCTGGTGTTCTATGAATTGACTGCGATTGTACGCCGAGCAGGGATTGATCAATGCGAAAGTCCTGTAGAAAACAGAATAAAGACTTACTTTGATCGTCTATTGTATTGGCAGGCGAACATCGATCATCTCGATGTGGAGTGGGCGGCTTTTCTGCTCGATGACAATCGTCCGAACAAAGAACAAATATTGAGTGAAAAAAGAAAATCCTCTATCTGAAACATGGAATGATTTGCGAACGAAAGTAACGGAAAGGATAGGTGGCAGAGCATGTCAAGAAAACATATCTTGTTCTCCGGGCGGGTCCAAGGTGTCGGATTCAGATATCATTCATCTGTTTTGGCACGCGATTGTCATCTGACAGGATGGGTGCGCAATCTGGGGTCCGGCGATGTCGAAATGGAAATCCAGGGAAAGCCGCTGGATATCGAGAAATTTCTGTTTTTAATCGGAAAAGATGATCCCTATATCCGGATCGAACACATGGAAGTCAATGATCGAAATGAAATCGATGAGAAGGGTTTTTTTGAAAGATATTGACAAATCATTAGGAAAAATCCGAGACCTCAAAGTATGCATCCTTGCAAGTTGAGTACATATGTAATAACATGAACTACATGATTGGGCAGGTGACAACATGTTCCAGGATATCGAGCCTTACGCATATCACAACGAATTCATTGATCGTGAGCCGACTGAAAACGACTATGTTTTCATTTTGAATAAAGACAAAGTAGTATTGGATGAAAAAGACGGCGAATTGTCACTCCTCCAATATCTGACCGTGAAAACCAATTTCCCGGATGCGGTCGACGATCTCATCTATCTGTTTTCGGTCGATGCGACTGCTTTCTTCCTTTCGATGGCAGAGATCACCGAGACGGAACATCTCCAACATAAAGACATCTTCGTATTCCGTGAAATGAAGCCGACGTGGCTGGCATTCGCGGGAGCTACCGCGTATCATCTGGCGCATTGGTATGACACGCACCGCTATTGCGGACGATGCGGCGGACCTTTTGAGCGGAAGAACGATGAAAGGGCGGTCATCTGTCCCAGTTGCGGGAACATCGATTATCCGCGCATCTCACCCTGTGTGATCGTCGGTATCCTCGACGGGGACCGCATCTTGTTGACCAAATATGCGTCCGGCTATCGCAGACATGCTTTGGTCGCCGGATTTGTGGAAATCGGGGAGACCTTGGAAGCCGCCATTCGCCGGGAAGTGATGGAAGAGGTAGGCCTGCAAGTCAAGAATATCCGCTATTATAAGAGTCAGCCTTGGGCGTTTTCAAGCTCATTGTTAGCCGGTTTTTACGCCGATCTGGATGGCAGCGATACGGTCAAGCTCGATACCAAGGAACTATCCGAAGCAGTCTGGATGAACCGGAACGACATACCGGCCGGCGAATCCACGCTCAGTTTGACGTGGAGTATGATCGAGGCGTTCCGGACCGGGATGAAATGAAAGCCGTACCCAACGCTCTATCGATAGTCAGGATATTTTTATCATTCACATTGCTTTTCATACGGCCGCTCAGCGCCGTTTTTTATATTGTCTACATTTTGTGCGGCGTCAGCGATATGCTGGATGGCTTCATCGCGCGGAAGTTCGACGTTGTCAGCAATCTTGGCGTTTGATCCGATTGCTGATTTCTTGATGATCGGAGTCTTGCTTATCGTACTCTATCCGGTCGTCAGTCCATCCTATTTCATTCTTCTTTGGATGGGGCTGATCGCGCTGATCCGCTTTATTTCCGTATTGGTTGCGAAATATAAATATGGGAAATTCGCGATGCTGCATACGCTGGGGAACAAACTGACCGGACTGATGTTGTTTCTGTTTCCGCTCTTTCTGATCTTCATTCCAAGAACTTGGGTCATGATCATTGTCTGCCTGCTGGCAAGTCTTTCGGCGATCGAAGAACTGGCGATCCAACTCACTTCAACGGATCTGAATCTGGATAAGAAAAGCATCTTCATGAAATGAAGACACTTTCTAGAACAAGAAGAAATGGGCGATCCCGAACAAGGCGCTGATCCCGATCCAAAGAATCATATTCACTTTGTATTTTTGCAGGGCGATCAGCGAGATGAGGATCCATGCGAGATTGATATAGTCGATTTGAAGCCAACCGAAACCTTTCTGGAAAACCACGGCTTTGAACAAGTATACCGTCAGATTGAACATGACACCGACGACGGCTGCGGTCACGAAACCCAAGACCGCTTTCACCGTCGTGTTTTTTTGTGTATGCTCGACGATCGGAGCTCCGACGAAAATGAAGAGGAAACAAGGCAGGAATGTATAATATGTCGTGATCAGCAAGGCGATCGTACCGTAAAGCAGGGAAGCATTGAAATGGTTGTATCCGCCCATGAAGCCGACGAACGCCAATACCATGATGAGCGGACCGGGAGTCGTTTCACCCAGCGCCAAGCCGTCGATCATCTCGAAATGCGTCAGCCATCCGAACTTCAACACGCTCATCTGCGCGACATACGGCAACACGGCATAGGCACCGCCGAACGTGACGAACGCGGCTTGCGTGAAGAAGATCGTCATATTGCTCCAGAATTTGAACTCCGGCAGAAACAAATACATCAATGAGAGCGGGATGATCCATAAAACAACGGCGATTCCGATCTGCAACAAGGCACGTCTCCAACGGAATTCCGTCTGCGGCAGCACCGAATTCGTGTTCAGATAATACTGTGTCTCATCTTTGCGTTGCGACTCGATCGCTTTTTCATCTTTTTCTGTGACTTTCGAGAACTTCAGAACGAGAAAACCGATAATCATCGCGACGATGACGATATAGGGGAAGGGGACATTGAAAAAGAAGATCGCAATGAAACTGGCGATCGCAATGCCGATTTGGATCGTGCTCAATAAAGCCTTCTTCGATATTTTGATGAGGGCGACCGCGATGATCGCAATGACCGCCGGTTTGAGTCCGTCGAACAAAGAACGCAGGATCGGGATGTTCCCGACCGTGACATAAAGGATGCTTAAACCTAACAAGATGAAGATCGAAGGCAGGATGAACAAGAGGCCGGCAACCAAGCCGCCCGGCGTGCCGTGCAGCAGCCATCCGATATAGATCGACAGTTGCTGGGCTTCGGGACCCGGAAGCAGCATACAGTAATTCAAAGCATGCAGGAATTTCGTATCTGAAATCCAGCGTTTCTGCGCGACCAGATATTCGCGCATGATCGCGATCTGACCGGCCGGTCCGCCGAAACTGATGAATCCGAGTTTTAGCCAGAATCTGAACGCTTCCTTGAATGAGGGTTTGTCGGGTGTATCCATCATGTCACCTTCTTTAACATTGAATCTATTCACATTTTAGCATCTTTTTAGTCATCGGCGGTAGCGGATGCTATCGCAGGATACGACTGAAAAAAAAGGTCATTTCATTATATCGCTCTGTTATCGGTCTTTTCGATGTAGGAACGATTTCCGGGCAAAATCGCAATATTGTTGAAGTTGATAGCGATACCGAATTATGATACACTTCATTACACAAGCAGATTTGAAATCAAAACAGCTTCAATGAGGACTCGGCAAACGAGTTGTTTTCTATTCTACAATACGACTTGATTCAGCGGAATCTTGGCTATCACATACGATCCTAGGATAGAAATTATACAGAAAGAAAGGAGAATCGAACATGGTGAAAGTACCCATTAGGAGTTCCAATTTCGGTAATGAGATTCACTTCGAAGATCCAACCGAGGATACTTTTCTTGAATCTGATGAAAAAGAAGCATTCGACAGCCAAGTGGATGTCGACGAACTAAGCAACTTGCTGAGTTATGCGATGAATTTGTTCTACCATCACGATTATCAATCGCTGAAAGTCATTTCGGACAAAATACTGTCGATTGATTATCGCAATATTCGAGCTTGCCTGTATAAAGCATTCAGTGAGTTCTTCGACCAATTCGAACAATACGAACGCGAGACCGCTGAACGATGGAATGTAGTCGGATCAATCGATGATGAAGCCGCCGGCATGCGTGAGGCGGAGTGTCTGAACGAGCTGACCAATGATGATTTCATCAATGACATAAACCGATATTTGGAA
>JBAVGP010000001.1:0-15840 GCA_049684955.1 Erysipelotrichaceae bacterium | reverse complement strand
GGATACAATAAGTCGTACAAATTCACTGGGGATTCGCTCAAATACGAAGGAGAATTCGAAGCGGATTCGATCGCCGCGAATTTCGCCGGACTTGAAATCGACTTCACCGAATCGACCTTGAAAGACGGGCATGGCAAACTCGACCTGTTCGCCGAAATGGCCGGCGTCGATATCATCGTACCCGAAGATTGGCATGTGGAAGCATCCGGCATGAATACGAAGTCAGGCGTAAACAATGTCTTCATGAAAGAAGACGACGAACGCGGCCAAGTATTGACGGTCGTTTATGATCTGAAATTCGCCGGCTTGAATATCCGCAAACCCAGCGAAGAAGAAGAGGATGCCTGCAGTTAGATTGATCAAGGACAAAATACTTTTTCGGGCAGACGGGCATTCCGGCTGCCTTTTATATAGGAGACGTAATCTTTGTCGTTTGGAATTAGGTAATAATCAGCCCGCTTTCTTTTTCATGAAATATTTTCTTTTCACTATCATCATTTACATTCCCGAGTTTCGTTGACAGCGCTTACATCGATGAGTAAAGTATAGTTAGACACAAGGAGACTCCTATGAAAAACTATCCGGCAGAGCCTTTTCGCATCAAAGTCGTTGAAATGATGAAAACCATGAGCAGGGAAGAACGCGAGGCGGCGATGATCGAAGCCGGCTACAATACCTTCCTGCTGAAGAGTGAAGATGTATACATCGACTTGTTGACGGATTCAGGCACCACCGCGATGAGCGACCGGCAATGGGCAGGCATGATGATCGGCGACGAAGCGTATGCCGGCAGCCGCAACTTCCTGCATCTCGACGCCGTCGTCAAAGAATACTACGGATTCAAACATATGGTGCCGACCCATCAGGGACGCGGCGCTGAAAATCTCATCTCGCGATTGAAAATCAAAGCGGGGGATATCATCCCCGGGAATATGTATTTCACGACCACACGCTATCATCAGGAAGCCAACGGCGGGACGTTCAAGGATGTCATCATCGACGAGGCGCATGATTCGCAGGCGGTTCATCCGTTCAAAGGGAACATCGACCTCAAAAAACTGCAGAAACTGATCGACGAATTCGGGGCCGAGCGCATCCCTTATGTCTGTCTGGCGGTTACGGTCAATCTGGCCGGCGGACAACCGGTTTCGATGGGCAATATCAAGGAAGTGAGCGCTTTATGCAAGAAGCATAAGATCGACATCTTCTTCGATGCGACGCGCTGCGTAGAGAACGCCTACTTCATCAAGAAACGTGAAGACGGTTATCAAAACAAAACAATCAAGGAAATCTTATTCGAGATGATGAGTTACGGCGACGGATGCACCATGTCAGGCAAAAAAGACTGCATGGTCAACATCGGCGGTTTCCTGGCGATGAACGACGATGATCTGTTCGCCCGCTGCAAAGAATTGGTCGTCGTGTTCGAAGGCATGCCTTCCTATGGCGGATTGGCCGGACGTGACATGGAAGCGATGGCGATCGGAATCACGGAATCCGTGAACTATGCCTACATTGAACACCGGGTCGAACAAGTCGCGTATCTCGGCGATAAACTGATCGAAGCCGGCGTACCGGTCGTACAACCGATCGGCGGACATGCGGTGTTCCTGGATGCCCGTCTGTTCCTATCCCATCTGACCCAAGACCAACTGCCCGCGCAAACCTTGGCGGCGCATCTGTATATCGAATCCGGTGTCCGTTCCATGGAACGCGGCATCGTCTCGGCCGGCCGCGATGCGAAGACCGGCGATCACCACCGTCCTAAACTTGAATTGGTCCGTCTGACCATCCCGCGCCGCGTCTACACGTATGCGCATATGGATGTCGTGGCGGATGCGGTCATCGAACTGTACAAGAACAGGGAAGCGATCACCGGTTTGGAGTTCGTCTACGAACCGCCGATGCTGCGTTTCTTCAACGCCCGTTTCAAACCGTTGAAAGCCTACGCGTTCGACGATTGAAACGTATCCTTCGGCTTAATTGAGTCTAGGGCTGTATGTGATAAAATGAAGTCATCCTAAGGAGCAAAACATGATCCTGTTAAAAAAGAAAATTTTGTTCAATGAAGTTGAGGATGCGAGCCAAGCAGGACATTTCGCGTTTTAAGCAGATTTTGAAATCTCCGGGTTGCACTGGAGATTTTTTTAAGGAGAAAGCACCATGAACGTCGGATTCGAACAATTACGTTATGCCACCTATTTCGCCCCAAGAGGCAAACAACGCCTGCAGAACCTGGGCAACCAGATCAGCCAGAAGTTCCTTTTACCCAACGACAAACTGATCGGTGTGATCGGCGACGCGGGCAGCGGGAAATCACTCTGCATCAAAGGGATGTTCCCCGGCCTTGAACTGACCAACGACGACGACGGGATCAACACACGTCCGGCGCCGCTGATGCGCGACTATGGACGCAATATTTTCAGCGCGCATACCTATCATATCGACGTGCGCTTCGAACTCGCGTTCACCCAGCCTTTCGAATTGGTCGACGCGATCAAACAGGCGCTGAGTGAAAACAAACGGGTCGTCGTCGAGCATTTCGATCTGATCTATCCGTTATTGAAGAAAAACGGGGACATCTTGATCGGAGTCGGTGAAGAGGTCATCGTGAGTCGTCCGAATCTGTTCGGACCGGAACCCGAAGATATCCGCGACATCGTCTACAAGTCGCTGACTTATCGTCGCATGGCACACAGCGCCGAAGACTTGCTGGTCCATATCTTGGAAAACGACTACGGTCTGGTGTGCGACGGTCACGGGGATGTCAATCACGGTTTCATCCTTTCCTTCAATAAGAAACCACGCATCTCGATTGCCGTCCTTGAAAAGAAAGTGAAACAGCTGATCAAGCAGGATCTCTCGATCAACTACCTCGATCCCACGCATATCAAGATCGGCGACAATATCGTCCAATACTGCACCGGACCGCGGACGCATATGAACCATACCGCCCAGATCGAACATTTCCGTCTGCTCGATGAATACTATTTCGACGAAGTGAACCAGTGTTATGACCTGGTCGGCATCGTCAGCGACGAAGCGATACGCGATATACGGCATATCAATCATTTCAAGGAGTAAGGGGAAAAACATGGAGAAAACAACGGTCGTCATCGGGGTCATCGGCGCCGACGTGCATGCGGTCGGCAACCGTATCATCGCCTATGCCTTCAATCAGGCAGGTTTCAACGTGGTCAATCTGGGCGTCATGGTGAGTCAGAAAGAATTCGTCGACGCCGCCATCGAAACCAACGCCAAAGCCATCATCGTATCCAGCCTTTACGGACACGGGGAAATGGATTGCCGTGGCTTGGGTGACTTATGCAAGGAAGCCGGGCTCAACGTCCTGTTGTATGTGGGCGGAAATCTGGTCGTCGGGAAATCCGACTTCAAACTGGTCGAAGAAAAGTTCAAGAAGATGGGCTTCGACCGCGTCTATCCGCCAGGTTGTGATATCGAACAGGGCATCAAAGATCTTGTATCCGATCTGGAAAGCAGGAGCTAAGGATGCCCGTCTATTTGTTGTTCGACGTCGGATCGACTTACACGAAGGGATGCGTCGTCGATACGGATAAGGAAGAGATCCTGGCGACCGCATCGGTTTTCACGACCGCCGAAACGGATATATCTTTCGGGATCGAATCCGCGAAGAAACAAATGAAAAAAGCTTTGGATGAGGTATCGATCGCGAAAACGTTGGTCTGCTCATCCGCCAAAGGCGGACTGAAGATGGTCGCCATCGGATTGGTTCCCGATCTCACTTTGAAGGCTGCGACATTGGCTTGTTTCAGCGCCGGAGCGAAAGTGATCCGTTCCTATGCATTTGAACTCAATGATACCGAAATCCGGCAGATCGAAGATTCCGGCTGCGATATCCTCTTGCTTTGCGGCGGGACGGACGGCGGGAATTTTGAAGTCGTGCTCCACAACGCAAAGAAAATAGCAGGCATTATGCGTAAATTTCCGATCATCTATGCCGGCAATAAATCCTGCCAGGATGAAATCAAACAGATTCTGACCGAGGGCGGCTTCGAATGCAGCCTGTGTCAAAATGTGATGCCGAGTTACGGGATCCTCGAAGTCGATGAATGCCGCCAACAAATCCGCACTTTATTCCTTAACCATATCGTCAAAGCGAAAGGGTTATCGAAACTGACCTCGACGATCGAGGAGATCGTACTACCGACACCTTACAGCGTGCTGGAAGCGTTGACCCTCTTATCCAAAGGAACGAAACATGAAGCCGGCATGGGCGATTTGATGGCTATCGATATCGGCGGGGCGACCACCGACGTCTACAGTATCAACGCGAAGTTCGAGATCGAATCCAATGTCGGATATAAAGGACTGCACGAACCCTTGGAGAAACGCAGCGTGGAAGGGGATCTGGGCGTACGATTCAATGCGCAAAGCGTCTATGAACTGAAACGCGACAGCTTTGACGAGGACCCTGAACTTACAGTTTATATCGATGCTTTCGATACGGATATCACGCATGAACCCAATGAAAGTTATGATACGCTGTTGGCCAAATGGTGCGCCGAAATCGCGTGCCGACGCCATGCGGGAAGACTGGAAACCGCTTATACCCCGATGGGAGTCAGTTATTACCAGCAAGGTAAGGACTTACGTGAAACCTCGATCCTGATCGGGATCGGAGGACCGATCCTGCATGCGCAGCATCCCGAATCCATCCTCAGCCAAGCCTTAAGCAGTGCCGAAGTAAGTGAGATATTGCTTCCGCGCAGACTGGATTATTATCTCGACCGTGCCTATATCATCAGCTGCCTTGGTTTATTGGCATCCCGTCATCCCGATCAGATACTGCGCATGATGAAAAAAAGTCTGGAGAACATCAACCATGATCAATAAGAAAATTCCCCTCGACGACTTCCTTGGCCAACGCGAAGAAGTGCTGAACCAATGGATCACCGGGAAAGAAGTGCATCTCGACGAAGCCGTCGCTTACCAACGTGCGATCAAAGCGGAAAAGCGTTTCAGCGTACGGTTGAAGAAAGCGGTCGACGAAAAAGTCACGCTGACTCAACCAAGGGCAGGCGTCGCATTGCCCAACGAACACATCAAATTACTGAAACATCTGCAGGACGAAGGATCGGCGGATCTCTTGCCGACCACGATCGACAGTTATACGCGCCATAACCGTTATGCGGAAGCGCAGGCGGGCATCGACGAAAGCGTGCGGACGGGAAAATCCTTGTTGAACGGATTCCCTGCCGTCAACCACGGCGTACAAGTCTGCCGCAACATCATCGAGAGTCTCGATGTTCCTTTGCAGGTCCGTCATGGCACCCCCGATGCGCGACTATTGGCCGAAATCACCTTGGCCGGCGGATTCACGTCCTTCGAAGGCGGCGGGATTTCATATAACATCCCTTACGGGAAAAACAATTCGTTGGAAAAGACGATCACCGATTGGCAGTATGTCGACCGTTTGGTCGGTTATTATGAAGACCAGGGCATCACGATCAACCGCGAACCGTTCGGTCCGCTGACCGGCACCTTGGTTCCGCCGTGCATTTCGCACAGTGTCGCGATCTTGGAGACGCTGCTTGCCGCCCAGCAGGGATGTAAATGCATCACGGTCGGATATGGGCAGTGCGGCAACCAGATCCAGGACATCGCTGCGATCCGAACGCTGGAAAAACTGACCAAGGAATATCTCGCTCGTTTCGGTTATGACGATGTTCGCATTTCGACCGTCTTCCATCAATGGATGGGCGGTTTCCCGCAAGACGAAGCGAAAGCCTATGCGGTCATCGCCTGGGGCGCCGCGACCGCGGTTCTGTCCGGCGCGACCAAAGTCATTGTCAAATCTCCGCATGAAGCGTTCGGAGTACCGACTGCCGAAGCCAATGCGAGCGGACTCAAAACCACGAAACAGTTGACGGTGATGCTGAAGGACCAGGTGGCGATCGAATCGCCCGAACTCAAAGCCGAAATGAAAATCATCGAACGTGAGACCAAATGCATCCTGGAAGCCGTCTTGAAACTGGGCGACAATGATTTCGGATTAAGCGCGCTGAGAGGTTTCGAAGCCGGATTGATCGACGTACCGTTCGCGCCTGCCCAATGCAATGCCAACAAGGCTTTGCCGGCCCGCGACAATAACGGCGCCATCCGTTTCCTGGATTTCGGGGATCTGCCGTTTGATCAGAAGATCAAGGATTTCCATCTGAAGAAACTCAAAGAACGGGCGTTGTTCGAACGTCGCGAGATCAGTTTCCAAATGGTCATCGACGATATCTACGCCGTAAGTAAAGGCTGCCTCGTCGGCCGTCCGAGATAGGGGAAAACATGAAAATAATCGATGTGGTCTGCAGCTCAGGAAGAACCGGTTTCTTCTTCGACGATCAAAAAGCCATCAAGCAAGGCGCCGTCCTCGACGGTAACTATTACCGCGGGGATCCAATCACCCCAGGCTTCACTGCCATCCGTCAGGCGGGCGAATCACTCAGCGTGATGCTGGTGCTGGAAGACGGCCAAATCGCGTACGGGGACTGTTGTGCGGTCCAGTACAGCGGGGCAGGCGGAAGAGATCCGCTGTTTTTGGCAAATGAATTCGAAGCACTTGTCGACCGATCGATCCGGCCCTTGCTGATCGGACGCGAACTGACGACCTTCAAAGAAATGGCGGAAGAATTCGACCATCTTCAAATCAACGGTCAACGCATCCATACGGCGTTACGTTACGGGATCACTCAAGCCTTGCTGGATGCGGTAGCTAAGGCGGACCATATCCAGATGGCCGATGTCATCGCGAAGGAATATGCTACGCAAGTCAGCGAAACGCTCATCCCGATTTTCAGCCAGAGCGGCGACAACCGCTATGACAATGTCGACAAGATGATCATCAAAGGCAGCCAGGTCTTACCGCACGGACTCATCAACAATGTAGAATCCAAATTAGGCCTTAGTGGCGAAAAACTCTTGGACTATGTAAAATGGCTAAGCCAGCGAATTGATGAAATCAAAAGCGATGATGACTATCAGCCCGTATTGCATATCGATGTCTACGGTACGCTCGGCATCCTCTTCAAACAGGATTATGTCAAAATGGCCGATTATCTTAACACCTTGCGTCATGCCAGCGGGAAGTATCGTCTGCGCATCGAAGGTCCGGTCGATTTCGACGATCGTGAGAAAACGATGCTCGGACTACAGGCGATCACCAGAGAACTTGATCTACGAAACATCGATGTGGAAATCGTCGCCGACGAGTGGTGCAATACCCTGGAAGACATCAAATATTTCGCCGACCATAAAGCCGGCCATATGATCCAGATCAAAACACCTGATTTAGGAGGAATACAGAATGTCGTCGAAGCAGTGCTCTATTGTAAAGCCAAAAACATCGGGGCATATCAAGGCGGCACCTGCAACGAAACCGACGTCAGCGCGAAAGCCTGTGTCCATCTCGCTATGGCGACCTCGCCTGTCCAGATCCTCGCAAAACCGGGGATGGGTGTCGATGAGGGATATATGATCGTATTCAATGAAATGCAGCGTATCTTGGCGATCAATAAGGCATTGAAAGGGAGGATCTGACATGAAAAGCATCAAAGTATTGTCAGCGACGGCGATTCTGGGATATGGCTTCCCGTTAGCGAGTTTCGAAGCCGGCATGAAGATGAAACCGGATTGTATCGCGGTCGATGCCGGATCGACTGATCCCGGACCTTATTATCTGGGTGCCGGCGTCTCGTTCACCGATTACCTCGCGGTCAAACGCGATCTTTCCATCATGATCCAAGCCGGCATCGAACACAACATCCCGGTTCTGATCGGCAGCGCAGGGGGAAGCGGCGCCAAACCGCACCTTGACTGGACGGTCAAGATCATCAAGGAAATCGCAACCGAAAACAAACTCCATTTCCGTTTGGCCGTCATTGAAGCGGATTTCGACAAGCAATATCTCCTTGAAGAATTCGAAAAGGGCAACATCAAGCCTTTGCATCCGGCCCCCGAATGCACACGGGAAGACATCATCGATTCGACCTATATCGTCGGACAGATGGGCGTCGAACCCTTCATCAAAGCCCTCAATGACAAAGCCCAGGTCATCGTCGCGGGACGTGCCTACGACCCCACCGTCTTCGCCGCCTTGGCGATCATGAACGGATTCGATCCGGGCTTGGCCTTGCATTGCGGGAAGATCTTGGAATGCGCCGCGATCGCCTCGACTCCCGGCAGCGGCAGCGACTGTATGTTCGGCACGATCTACGAAGACAGCTTCGTCCTGCAGACCCTCAATCCGATCCGCAAATGCACGACACTCAGCGTCAGCGCACATACGCTCTACGAAAAGACGAACCCGTATATCCTGCCGGGTCCGGGCGGAACGATCGACCTGCATGAAACGACCTTCACCCAACTCGATGAAGACCGGGTCGAAGTCAAAGGAAGCAAGTTCATCCCCTCCGATCCCTATACGATCAAACTCGAAGGCGCCAAATGCGTCGGTTATCGTACCGTCAGCATCGCAGGCGTGCGGGATCCGATCTTCATTCAGGAGGTCGACAGTATCATCGAAGCGGTGACTTCACGGGTAAAAGATAACTTCAAGAACCTGGAAGGCTACCATCTCAACTTCAAAATCTATGGTAAGAACGGTGTCATGGGAGACCTCGAGCCGATCAAGGAAATCACTTCGCATGAGATATGCATCGTGATCGACGCGGTCGCAAAGACCCAGGAAGTCGCCAACACGGTGTGCGGATTCGCCCGCAGCACGATGCTTCACTACGGCTATAAAGGCCGCATCGCGACCGCCGGCAACCTTGCTTTCCCGTATTCCCCCAGTGATTTCAAAGTCGGTCCGGTCTATAATTTCAGCCTGTATCATCTGATCGCCATCAAGGATCCGATCGCTCCTTTCAAACAAAGCATCGTGGAACTCTAGGTGAAACCATGAAAACAAAACTGATCGATATCGCGAAAGTCATCCGTTCCAAGAACTCAGGCCCTTACGAGATCACTTTCGACATCATCTTCAAAGACAAAGCGACGTTCGAACTTATCTGCGCCAAGAAGTGTATCGACGCCAAACTGATCGCGTCGCTCTATAAGATCGACGTTTCCGACGTCATCAACATCATCGAATTCGCACCGGCCAACGCCATCAAGGCGACGATCATCCGTCCGATGGCCAGCGGAGATATCCGCGAAACCGATGTCTATGGCGCCCAACAGCACGCGCCGTTATTGACCCTCGAGTTCGACCTTACTTAATCAACCGATGATTTGAAAGGGGATTTTCATGAAGAGCGTCTATTTCAAGGCGAATGAGGGTGGGAAGGAATTCACCACTTACTTAAAAGGCATCTTTAATGGATTGGAAAACAAACAAAAGGACTATCAATGGCTGATATCGGATATCGATTGTTATCCCCAAAACGAGAAATTCAACCGCATGACCGACCAAAAATATTGTTGGATATCGGGTGAAGAATTGACGAAAATGATCGATGAAGAGGATTTTCAATGGGTTTGGGCGACATTCTCGGCATTCGATCCGCAAACAACTTTGATGGAAGTTCTTCAGTATCCTCTACCAGAATGCCTAAACAACTACCAATTCTACATCGACAATCCGCAGATCCAGCATCCGTTGGCGGAAATGGAAATCGATGCGATCGACTCTTCTTTCACTGTATTCTTTAGTAATGATCCGCAATGGGCTGAAAAAATCATGCACGCTTATCCTTCCGCGAAAGATCTGCATCTTAAAAACCAAAGCGAAAACGCGCTTGTAAAACGGATCAGCCAGTATGTCGAAAATTCGAGTTCCGACCTATACAAGAAGTTCATCATCGAACAACCATGGAAAAGATTTCAGATCGCTCGGACATTTCTGGAAAACCCTGAAGAAGAAATATCAGATGAAATGATTGAACGTGCATTGAATAACGAACTGCCGAAATAAGCCTGTTTACTTCAAGTATCCAGGCTTTCAATCATGAATAATCGATCGGTTCTTTACAATGTCACATATTCCCATTGTTTTCAATGATTATCATTTTTTCTCAAATGGTGTATTATTAACAGGAAGGAAAAGGGCATCGCAATGAAAACATCCTTTGTGTTGAACAGAATCGCTACCATGGACTATTCCAGGTTCTTTCGGACCTTAAAGAGCGTACAGGAGAAATCGAAGAAGAATTCGGTTTTCCTTTTCTTCGATATGATTTTCTGCGGACTGGTGTATCAGAGCGGGTATATCGAATATGATATCTTCGAATTCTACAAACTGAATGCGAAACAACGCAACTCCTACCTGACGCGCGGAAGAAACAATACGATCATACGTCGCCTCAACAGCCGTAAGAATTGGGAGATGCTCGACAACAAGGCTGAGTTCGACCGTGTATTCAACGATTACATCCACCGCGATTATCTCGATCTGCGCACCGCGAAAGTGGAGGATCTGGGCAAATTCGTGCAAGGCAAGGAATATATCATCGGGAAGATACTCAACAGCGGTTGCGGGAAAGGCATTTTCAAAATGAAGACGGCCGATTATGCGGATACCCAGACTTTGTGGGACCACTTGAAAAACAAAAACATCGGCGTCGTCGAAGAAGTCGTCGTCCAACATCACGTACTGGCGGAAATCCATCCGTTCTCGGTCAACACCTTGCGCATCATGACGATCATGGTCGACAACGTCCCCTATATCCCGTGCATCTACCTGCGCATCGGCAACGGCAAGCACGTGGATAATCTGAACAGCGGCGGTTGGGGAGCGCTGGTCGATACGGAAACCGGCATCATCCCGATGGTCGCGGTCGACAAGGACGGAAACGTCGCCGAACGTCATCCGCTGACCGGTGCTATGATCAAAGGCGTGCAGTTGCCTTTCTTTGAAGAGGCAAAAGCGATGTGCAAGAAAGCGGCGTATGTCGTGGAAGGCATCAACATCGTCGGTTGGGATATCAGTATCACGGAAAACGGACCTTTGCTGATCGAAGGCAATCCGTTCCCGGGCAACGATTTGACCCAATTGCCTGCGCATATGAAAAACGGCTACGGACGATACCATGATTTCATGGATATCATCGAAGGCAGAGTCAAACACGACCTATAAAACTGGCATCCGGCAACGGATGCTTTCTTTTGGGGATTTTCCGTTTCAGCGCGTTATCAGAAGCGGGTGATACGATGAAAACAGTCAGGATCTTGCTTTATCCGACCGATATGCAAGTGACGATCATGGAGGAATTAACCAGAATTTACAGTGAAGTCTTGCTGCGCGGGGTGATCCAAAAAAGCCGGGATATCTTGCCCGAAGAAATACCGGACGCGCTGTGCTTTTCCAGCGCGGTCCAATTGTGCCGCGACGTACAGCGCAGACTGCACGGCACAACAAAGGCGAAACCATTGCTGCCGCATATGTATTGTAGGTGGGGGAACGATTACAGATTAAGCGATAGCGAGGTCATCCTGCCGTTGGGAAAGGGATTTGAATCGGACGAACTGAGGATCGCTTGTGTCTATCGAGCATTTCAGATCAAGCTGTTGGCGGATAAACATCCTGAAACGCTTATGTTGAAACATATGCGCAAGCATTGGTTCGCATATCTGCTGGTGGAAGGGGATATATAGCGAAACGCTTTCAATGCGTTTCCCGCTGGGTTAAAATAAAACCAGAGGTGAATCTATGAAACTCCAACAAATCGGCATCGCAGGCATGGCAGTGATGGGAAAGAATCTCGCTCTGAACATCAGCGACCATGGTTATTCCATATCGATATTCAACCGCACGGTGACTACCGCCTTGCAAGTCGCGTCCGAAAACCCGGACCGCGATCTGTTTGCGGCATCCTCCGCGCAGGATTTCGTCGCGTCATTAGCGCAACCGCGCAAGATCATCTTGATGGTGAAGGCCGGCAAGGCGGTCGACGATACGATCGCGGGATTCATCCCGTTCCTTGCGCAAGGAGATCTCTTGATCGATGCGGGTAACTCCTACTACAAAGACACGATCCGTCGTCAAAGCGAACTGGAGGCCTTAGGTTTCCGTTTCATGGGCATTGGCGTTTCAGGCGGGGAAGAAGGGGCGCGCAAAGGTCCGGCGATCATGCCGGGCGGCAGCAGGGAATCCTTCGAACTGGTCAAAGAGATATTAGAGGCGATCAGCGCCAAAGCGGAAGGCGAACCGTGCACGACCTATATCGGTGAAAACGGAGCCGGCCACTATGTCAAGATGGTCCATAACGGGATCGAATACGGAGACATGGAAATCATATCCGAAGCCTATGACGTATTGAAAAGGTTGGGCGGATTTACCAATAAAGAACTTGCGTCAATCTTCGATGAATGGAACAAGGGCGATCTCGATAGTTATCTGATCCAGATCACCGCCGCCATCTTCAAGGAAAAAGATGATCTGAGTGAACAGGATCTGATCGATGTCATCAAGGATACGGCAGGCCAAAAAGGCACCGGCGTGTGGACCAGCAAGGAAGCGATGGATCTGGGGATCGATGTCTCCGTCATCTCTTCGGCGGTCAATTCGCGCTTCATCTCGGCGTTCGACAAACAACGCGCGGAAGCCGCGAAACAATTGACCGGACCTAAAGCGACGAATCCGATCGATCGGGACGAACTGGTGAAGAAGGTTAAGAACGCGCTTTATGCGTCGAAGATCGTTTCGTATGCGCAGGGTTTCACGCTTTTGGAAGCGGCCGCCAAGCAATATGGATGGAATCTCGATTATAAAGCCATCGCCAAGATCTTCCGCGGCGGATGCATCATCCGGGCGAAGTTCCTCAACCGCATCGCCGAAGCGTACGCGAAGAATCCAAACTTGGAAAACTTACTGCTGGATGAGTACTTTGCGACAATCGTCCGCGACGCCCAACAAGATTGGCGTGAAATCGTGGGTTTAAGCATCGCCAACGGAGTGCCGGTCAGCGCCTTCGCCGCCGCCATCTCCTATTACGACGCCTATCGAAGTTCGCATTACCATACGAATCTGATCCAGGCGCAGCGCGACTTATTTGGTGCACATACCTATCAGCGCATCGATCGCGAGGGATTCTTCCATCATGAATTCCCGGAGATCGACCATGAATGAACCGCAAAAAAGAACGGTCTTCACGATTTTCGGTTCGACCGGCGATCTGACTTACCGTAAACTATTGCCTGCTTTCTATAATCTTTCACATCGCGGACTGTTGAAAGATGATTTCATCCTGCTTTGCGTCGGACGCAAAGACTATAACTCCGACCAATACCTCGCCATCGCGAAAGAATGGATGCGCGAAGGCGGCCGCTTCAAATATGACGAGAACGACTTCGAAAAGTTCAGCAGGCATGTCCGTTATCTGAAAATGGAAATCGCGGATGAAAAGGACTATGCGATCCTGTATGAAGAATATAGGAAACTGGATGCGGGTCTGCAGCTCTATTATCTCGCGGTCGCACCCGACTATTTCCAATCGGTCGCGCAGTTCCTGCAGAAAGCCGACATTCTTTCACCGCGTGCCGTACATCGCGTGATCGTCGAGAAACCGTTCGGGAAAGACTTGGCCAGCGCTCGTTCGATCAACCTTGCTTTGACCGGGATTTTCGGTGAGCGCAACGTATACCGCATCGACCATTATTTAGGTAAAGAGATGATCCAGAACATCATGACCCTGCGTTTCGCCAACGGGATGTTCGAATCGGTCTGGGACAGCGACCATATCGACTTCGTGCAGATCAACGCCGTCGAAACAGTCGGCGTCGAAAATCGGGGATCGTATTACGATACCGCGGGGGCGCTGCAAGATATGGTGCAGAATCATCTGTTCCAGATTCTGTCGCTGATCGCGATGGATGCGCCGAAGAGTCTGAATGCTCAGGATATCCGCAAACGTCAGCTGGCGGTGCTTAAGAAGATCGAAGGGTTCGAGGACGATCGTATCTCGAAAAGTCTCGTTCTAGGTCAGTATTCGAAAAGTCTCGACGGAAAGCTGGCGGCCTATACCGAAGAAGCCAAAGTCGATGCCCGTTCGACCACCGAAACGTTCGCGGCGATGCGTCTGTTTCTCGATGATCCTAAGTGGCTCGGCATCCCGTTCTATCTGCGTACCGGGAAACGGATGAAACAGCGTGCGACCTATGTGGTGATCGGGTTCAAGCAAACGCGCAATGATCTTTTTGCGATTCAGAAGCCTGCCCAGGATTTGCTGCTTATCAAGATCCAACCTGAAGAAGGCATCTATTTCCGTTTCAACGCGAAAAAGCCCGGATACGGCAGCGCTTTGTCGAAAGTATCGATGGATTTCTGCCAGTCCTGCAACCTTGAGAACCGTATCAACACCCCTGAAGCGTACGAACGTCTGTTGGACGAAGTGATCGCGGGCGATGATACCTTATTCACTTCGTGGGAACAGGTCGAAACGACCTGGCAATTCGCGGAGACGATACGCAAAGCCCGCAGCGAAGGCAAGATCCCGCTGCGCCATTATCCCGCGCAGACCGACGGTCCGCAGGAAGCCGATGAGCTGCTGAGCGTTGACGGGAAACAATGGATCGACTATGAATGGTCGGAAATCAACGAACAGCTCAGGCAATCCACAGAAGACTAAAAGAGAAGCATTGCTTCTTTTTTTCATTCGCCTTACAATCAAATCAGGGAGTGGTGGAAAATGAAACGAAAATTAGGACTGGCTCTTTCCGGCGGCGGCATCAAGGCGTATACGCAGATCGGTGTCCTGCGCGTGATGGAAGAGAAAAAACTGCGTATCGATATAATCGCCGGGACCAGCATGGGCTCGATCATCGCCTCGCTTACGGCGGCCGGCGCATCGCCCAGCGCATTGCTTGTCCATATGCTTGAACTGGAACGTCATTTTACTTCTCAACGGGTGTTCATGCGGCCCAATCTGCGCGTGTTGCCTTTCGCCCGTAACAAACTGAACGGATTCATCGATGCGGACGTCTTCGAGAAACTGGTGCAGGATCAGCTGGATAAATACGGCGTGACGCACATCATGGATCTGAAGATGCCGATCGCGATCACCGCTGTGGATTTGATCACCGGTAAACTGGTGCTTTTCACCAATGTCCCGGATACGTTCAAACACCAGGACGAGATGATCATCATATCGGATATCACGGTCGCCCAGGCAGTACGGGCATCCAGTTCGTTCCCGCTGGTGTTCAACACGAAGAATTTCGGGGGCATGCAGCTGGTGGACGGCGGCGTGAAAATGAATCTGCCGGTACCGCCGTTACTGATGATGGGCGCCAACAAGATCCTGTCGGTCACGATGGATGATGAAAAGAACTTCAACGAAAGCACGCGCATGAGCGATATCGCGACCCGCGTAGTCGGTCTGATGTCGCGTGATTCGCATGTCAGCGCCAAACTCCAATCCGACTTCAATCTGAATGTCGATGTTTCGGAGATCTCGATCTTCGATGTCGGAAAAGGGGAGCGTGCGGTCGAACTCGGGTTTGTGGAAGCGCATATGCACTGGCCGGAGATCGCCCAGGCGATGGTCATGAAAACGATGTTGGGCGCAATCAAGGAAGAAATCGGGAAACTACGATAAAAGAGGCTGTAACGAAATGAATTCCTTGAATCAAGGTGATTGAGGGATCAACCGTTATAGCCTTTTTTCTTTTTATTTGAACCGTTTGACCGCTTAACTGTGGATAACTTTTCGTTTTTGGACGAACAAAAAAGAACTTTTCATTTTTATACGGGTTAGGATGGAGAAATACGGAATGATTTCTGATGGAATTTCATGAGATTAAAACCAATAGCGACCAGTTTTGCCTCGTTTTCCACATTTTTCAACCCACGTCGATGAAACCGATCCATTC